>JAJBAW010000012.1 GCA_020532545.1 Candidatus Cloacimonadota bacterium
TTAGCGTGCCCGGCGACATCTCTGTGGACGAAGGACATGAGATCTCACACAGGGTGGAAGAAAGCCTCTTGCAGCGCTTTGATAATGGCCTGCGCAGCGTGCACATTCACTACCATCCGCAAGACACTGGAAAAGTCAAGATACAAGGAGCATAACAAAATGAATATGGGAAAACATATATTACTCACCTTAATCATGTTGATGTTGGTTACTTTTAGCCTATCCTCGCTATTTCATCTCCAGGGCAAAGAAGGTAGCGCAAAGCAAGAAGCTTTGGAGCCAATCCGTGACCCCTGGATCACTCAGATTGTGCCCCCCGGAGGCTCTATCTCCTCCGTCCTGGCCAATCTCGATCTGCCGGGAACTGAGATCGGTAAAATCTCCTGGCGCATTGGCGACTATATCGATGTCACCACCATCCAGCCGGGAGACACTCTGCGTGTACTACTCAATGATGCCGGCGATAAAATCAGCAAAATGATGTTTGTGCAAGAGCCTACTGTACGTCACCATTTTGAAGCCCGGGGAGATTCTCTGGCTTATACCAGAGAGGCCTTGCCTGTGCACCTGCGCGAACGCATTATCGATGGAACTCTGGAGACCACCCTGGATGCCGCTTTGCTGTCTCTGGGCCTGAGCCCTGCCGATAAACAGAACATAAACAACGGCCTTGAAGGCGAGATCAGTTTTCAGCGTGATGCCCGAAAAGGCGATAAATTCCGGGTCTTCATCGAAGAACGCATCTTTGAAGGCAAACCGCTCCCCCGTGCCAAGATCCTGTATGTAAGTTACGAGGGTGTGAGGACCGGATCTCATGAGCTCTTCCGCTATCAGCAGGACGACGAGAATTCGGTCTTGAACGGACTGTACAACAAAGATGGTAAAAGCAACAACACCAGCGGAGTGGGCTATCCCCTGGCCAGCATCCACGTGAGCTCTTCCTTTGGCACGAGGCTGGATCCTTTTACCGGACGCTGGGCAAATCATCAGGGCGTGGATTACCGGGCCAGATATGGCACGCCAGTTTATGCTGTGGCTGCAGGTACCGTGATCTCAGCGCACTACAACGGCGGTTATGGCAATGAAGTTCGCATCAAACATCCCAGCGGGATGATGACACTATATGCACATCTGCAAAGTTTCGGCGTACGGGCTGGCCAAAGTGTGAAGCGCGGACATATCATCGGCCGGGTGGGCTCCACAGGTAGATCCACCGGAGCGCATCTGCACTTTGGACTGCATAGCGGGGGCCGCTTTATCAATCCCAGTAATCTGCGCATGGTGGGTGCGGAAAGGCTGAATGATAAGCAGATGGAAGAATTTAAGCGACAGAAAGAAGTGATTCGAGCTCAGATGCAGAATGCCCTGAATCCGCAGGTGGCCAAGCTGTAGTATGAACGTAGTGGCGGACGCCTGTTCCGCCCACACCAGCAGCTACGACTCCAGGTGCATTACTTTCCCAACGCACATTTGATTGTGAAAAACTGCATTTTCAGAATAACCCGTAGCTAAACAATTCGGGCGGAACAAAATCCGCCCCAACGTAGTAGCGCATCTGCAGCGCCTACACCAGCATCCCCCCCAAAAAAAAACAGGATATCAAGCCCCATATAAATATGCGCCTGGCTATATTTGCGGTTTGCAATTAGATAAAAAGCCTTATAATATAGAAGTATCTTTACTCAGCTCTTGCCCAAGACTAAATATCAAAGAGCTGCCTGAGTACGAAATTAAAATTATAAAACATAAATGCCATGGAGGTAATTATGAAGCTCAAAACCGCACTTTTCACAGTATTACTTTTAGGAATATCATCTTTGTTTGCCGCTTGGTTTGATTCAGATTGGACATATCGCAAGATGATTACATTGGATAAAGACAAGGTTGTAAATTCTACTCAAATTGATTTTCCTGTTTTGATTGATTTCACTGATCCCGGATTAATCGGCAAAGTCCAGACTGCTGGCTGGGATATCCTATTCACGGCCGCAGATGGAATTACCAAGCTTGATCATCAGCTCGAATCTATAAACAGCAGCACAGGACATGTGACTGCCTGGGTGAGGATTCCTTCTCTCAGTCATCAGACAGATACGGTGATCTATTTTTATTATGGCAATGCTGCTGCCGCGAATCAACAAAACTCTGCTTCGGTTTGGGATGCCGGCTATGAGGCAGTATGGCATTTAAATGATGAGAACAACTCAACAGGTAGTTTTCACAACGGAACTCCTCAGAATGGAGTAAGCTTCGCCACTGCAGGCATAGCTGGTCCCGCTGCCAGCTTCGACGGCACCGATGACTACATCGATTTCGGAGATATTTTGGACATGGGCTTGACGGACCGCAGCGCTTCAGCCTGGTTCAAAACCACTTCTGCTGTGGGAGCCATTTTTGGTAAGAGCCTCTTAGGTCAAGCCGTGGGACGTTGGACTCTTATCTACGAAGGAGGTTCATTATATTCCATTTTTCAGGGTATCGCTGGAGAGGGAAATTGGGAGCTCATCCAGTGGGATACTCCAGATAATTTCGCAGACGGTAACTGGCACAATGTCACCATCGTTTATGACCGGAGCGGCTACATGAAAGCCTATGTGGACGGTGTTTTTAGCCAGCAGATAGATATTTCCGCGGCTGTTGCTGTGGATATGCAGTCTGACCATCATTTCTATATCGGCCGCTATCAGGATACCTCAGGAACAGGCCCCCATGCCAGCTTCATCTTTAATGGCCTGATTGATGAAGTCAGAATTTCGAGCACCATTCGCTCGGCAGATTGGATTGCCACAGAATACAACAATCAAAGCTCCCCCCAGACTTTTATCAAAACAGTGGGACCCGAGACTTTGCCGGTGGAGCTGTCATCATTTACGGCGATAGTTTATGGCAATATGCAGGTGAGATTACAATGGATTACTCAATCCGAGACTAACGTATTGGGCTTTTATGTTTACCGTAATACCAGTGCCGATTTGGAATCAGCACTTCAGGTAAGTCCTTTGATATCAGCAACCAACAGTTCGCAACAGATGGTTTATATCTACAATGATAGGGATGTATCTGAAGGAACATACGCCTATTGGCTGGAGAACGTGGATTTTAATGGTGATTCCCAGATTTATGGACCTATTTACGCAAGTGTAGAGAATAATCCTGGCAATCATGCCCCTGAAATTCCTTTATCCAACCATCTGGGCAATGCCTACCCCAATCCTTTTGAAGTCAATACTACCATTAAATATGGCTTGGAGAAATCTGCCACGGTAAAAATAGAGATTTTCAATACCAAGGGCCAGTTAGTACGCTCGTATCAGGATCTCAAATCACAGGGCGGCAATTACACCCTGGATTGGGATGCCAAAGATATGCAGGGGAATAATGTGAACAGTGGAGTTTATCTCTATAGGATGACTGTAGATGGTTTTAGCTCTACCAATAAAGTCATTTTACTCAAATAGCCAAAGCTTGCTTTAAAGGATTTCCGTAAAAGGGACTGTCTAAAGCAACATCAGGATAAGAATTGGGGCATGGTCGATCAGATCATGCCCTTCCTCTTTCAAATGCTGTTGCTTGCAGCAGAGCTTTCCGCTCTGCCGCTTATAAATCCTGCTTATTCATCTCAAATAGTTTCGCAAAATAGGAATCGTAATATAAAGCTGTGAGGCTGCCATCCTGAGCATACATCACATGCAGAGTGCGGGTATTGGTCAAAAACCAGATGAGCTGCTGAGTTTCCTCTTCAAAGTGATTGGTTTCGCCATGCATATTGCTGATGCGGTCGATCACCAAATGGTCGTTATCTTCCCCATTTGTAGGGTTGTATTTGATGAACCAGCCTGCTACGCGCTGGGTATTAGGCTCCAGAAAGACCAGAATCGCAGCGACGAATTCATTGATATCGCTATAGTATTTCACGGCATCTTTCTGGCTGCCTTCAGCATGAAATCCGGCTGCGCCCAGGATCGTATCAGCTTCTTCCAAGCTCATGCCATAAGAGAGGTTAAAGAGCCCCTCCTGGGCAAAAAGTCCAGCACCCAGTGCCAACGCGATCAGTAGTAATATTATCTTTTTCAATTTATCCACCTTGTCAATTAACTTAAGTTTTGCTTCCATAATATTTATCCAGAGGATGGCGTCAAGCAGAAAGTGCCACCCTCTATAAGATAGTACTCTCAGGGCTCTTGAACCAGGCAAAGTTTTGCCGCTAAGCTGTCTTACTTCATCAGAGTGAGACGTCGGTTCAGCCTTTTCCCTTCGGCCTGAAGGCTCAGGATATATACTCCGCTGGGCAGCTCATCTGCGCTAAAACTGATCTGGTGTTTGCCGGCTTTATACTCTCCTGCGCTCAGCTCTTGCACCTTTTGTCCTTTCAGATTGTAGAGCTCCAGGCTGATTTTGCCCGGGGCTGGCAGTGAAAAACTAATGGTAGTACTGGGGTTGAAGGGATTGGGGTAGCTGGTCAAGTGCAGCGTGCTGACAGGGGCGATTTGATCCGCAGTACTCACGGTAGTCAGCTCGGGGATCATGGCTTGCAAGAAATCCCGTACACCTTCAGCTTGCATAAAGTACAAGGGGAAACCCAGAAAAGTCAGATTATCCTTCCGAAAGGCCAGACTGCGGTTTTCGGCATTGCTGCCAGGGGCTACTGTGCCTGTATAAATGCTCTCAAAATCCCCTTCAAAACTGTTGAGATAAGGGAGCATGCCGTTCCAGACCGTAGCTGTTTTATCCACGTCAACCGCTAGCTGGGCATAGCTTTCGCTCTCTGCGCTGATCAAAGTGGGAGAGTTGTCATAATAGCTGGTCATGCCAGAGGCAAAGCGGCCAAAGAAGGCAGCGCTGAGGGCGCTCACGGTCTTCCAGCCTGAGATCAGTAATTGTCCTCCGCCTAGCAAATAACCGCTGAGCGTATTTTCCGCAGCGTGAATCTCGTTCATGGAAAAGTCATCATCGTGCCAAAGCACCACTTTATAGGCACCCAGAGTCTCCAGATCCGGCATTCCCTGGCTGCTCACATCCCACTGGTTATAGACCAGAGGCTCCAGAGCAGCGGCATAAAAAGCATCCACCATGGCGTCATCCGGCGAGATTGCTGCACCATTACCGTTCCTGGTTTCATCTACTACCAATAGGGAATTTGCGAAGCTGAAGGCCACCGGTGTGGCAGTTTTTATATCAGAGCCCATGCTAACAAAACCTTGTGCGTCAATGGCTTTGATGCAGTATTCGTAAGTCTGGCCATTGCTCAAATCATTGTCGATATATTCGTTGGCAGGACTCGCCAGCTCTGAGAGCACTTGCCAGTCTTCATTGCCCTGAGCTCTGCGCAGGATTTGATAAGCCGCAGCCAGAGGATCTGCGTCCCAGATCAGGACCACAGCAGAGGAGCTGGCCAGACAGGAGCTTAGACTGGGGCGGGATTCGTTCAGTCCGCGCAGGAGAGTCCAATTGTTGTGGTTCGCACTGTGTGCGGTTGGCACAGCGATATTGTCATAGAGATTGTCATATCCTGTGCTGGTAGCACGTACCAGGAGCGAATCACTGCCCGCAGCCTGCGAGATCAAAAAGGGAAGCTCCAGATCAAAGAGGGTGGAGCTGGGAGAAAAGCTCTGCGCGTGCACCTTAAGTTGATTCGTAGCAGGATGATGCCAGATAGAATAATCCACAGTGGGGATGCCCTTGCCATAGATCCATTGCGCAAAGAACTGTCCCAAATCCAGTCCGCTCACAGTTTCGGCCACAGCCTGAAATTCCGGGGTGATCGCATTACCATGTTTGTAAGTCTGGAAATACTGCTGTAGTACCTGGAAGAATTGATCATCACCCAGTTTCAAACGCAGCATATGCAGCACACTGGCCGCTTTCTCATAAGAGGGAGGATAGAAATAGTGATTGAAATCAGGATCGTAAATAGTAGCGGGATTGGCCACATTTTCCCAGTTCAGATAATAGTTTTGATAGCTGGAGAGCACGTAATCGCAGGCGGCCTGCCAGCCTTGAGTTTTGTCCACCCAGAGCTGTTCGCTATAGGTGGCGAAGCCTTCCGAGAGCCACACATCGGGGAAATCCAGGAAACTCACCGCATTGCCAAACCACTGATGGGCAAGTTCATGGGCGATCACAAGTTCCTGAGAGCCATCGCCGGTGATGATGTAATTTCCCAGTGTGGTCATAGTCTGATGTTCCATAGCCCCAAAAGTGCTCATATTCACCGTGGCATTACCATATTTTTCAAAGGGATAATCCCCGAAAAGATAAGAGTAATAGTCTATCATAGCAGGCATAGAGGCAAAGTCGTTTAAAGCGTTATTATATTGATTGGGGCTTACAAAATTCAGGATGGGCAGCTCTCCCTGCATTGCCGTCTGCGGAATTTCCATGTAATTTCCAGCAGTGATGCAGACCAGATATGTAGTCATCGGGTGGTAGCCTCTCCAGGTGGTGGTAGCAGTACCATCGCCATGATCCACAATGCTTTCTCTCAGGCCATTGGCCGCCACCTTCCAGTCCGAACGCAGGGTGATGATCAGATCCACTATGGCCTTATCCCAAGGGTGGTCATAGCAGGGCCACCAATATCTGCCCGCATCGGGATCTGAGACGGTAAAGATGCTATTGGGGCGGATGTACATGCCCACATTGTAGCTGTCGCCGGAAAGCTGCGGACTGCCGCTGTAAAAGACCTGAGTGCTAAAGCTCTCGCCAGCCGCTTTATTCACCTGGATCTGCACTAAGCCATTCTGATGGGTGAAACTGGCCGCTTGCCCATTTACCAGCACTTGGGAGACTGAGAGACCGATTAGATTATAAGTAATGGTGGGCAGAGCCTCTTCGGCCACTACTTCTGCCAAGACATTGCCAGAGATCATACTGGGATCCTGCGAGATGCTGAGAGTAATCGTGTATTTCTGGACGTCAAAACCGGTGGCGCTATCCGCGCGTGCGCTCTGACTGAATCCCATAGGGGATAGATTACGGTATTTACGCGAAAGTCGCGCTCCCTCTGAAGCATCTGCTCCCAGGATCGAAAAGGCCACAAGGCAAATTAGGACAAAATAACGCTGTTTCATCTGGTCTCCCGCTTAGTTTTAGTCTGTGTCTCAGATACACGATGCATATTTTGTTCCACAAGTAGCGGTGTCAAGTCTCAAATGTTGCTGCAGATTCCAAGTCTGTGTTTTGCGGTAGTTTGTGAACATCTAACTATCTGCGCTTCGTGCTATCTATCTCCGGCCAAAAAATTCCGGGTTTCAGGCTTGTAGCCCCGGGATGATAGGATTTGATACGCCTTTAGCAAGACTGTCCTACCCCATTTGTTGTCGTAGAGTTGACGTGGAGATAGTAGGAATAAATCCTCTTATCTCCACGCCAACTCTACGGCAAGCTATCCGGGGAGGCTGCTATAAGTCATGGGATGGAAGAGCTATATCCACCAAAATGAGCTGCAGCTTCCCAGCACAAAGAACTCCTGCACCGAGAAGCTCTGCAATTCTTACCTTAGCTCGCCGACATTCTTTTATTGATAGAACTCTTGTTCTGACTATGATCAAGCCAGCCAGGCATGGCAGTAGTTTAGCATGAGCAAAAGAATAATTATAACTTAATTTCATTGACAAGATTATATGTTTTTATGTTAATGCGCCGTGATTTGGATCATGTGCTTTTAAAATGGAGTTTATTCTTTAATAAGGAGACAAAAAGGTTTGGAGTTCTATTGTAGCCCAAGACAGGCCCATAAGATACTATCAGAACAAGACTTCAAAGAGTCCCGGGCTGGGCTTGATGTAGCTTTATCTATAATAGTGCCAGCAATCTTCCCCAAGCTTTTGAACTGCCGTTGTTTAAGCGGATCTGTTCCCTCTTTAGACAAGGCTTTATTCCAAATTCCTGTGGAAACAGTAGCGACAAAACATCAACAAATAAATAATAACATATAGGAGACCCTTATGAGACAAAAGACTATAGTCTTAGTTCTGGCCATGCTAATCATGGCATTGTTCTCTAGTGCCTGGGCACAAACAGTGGTAACTCTTGGAACCCAAGATTTTGAAAGTGGTTCTGATGGGGCTGGTCCCACAAACTACGATTGGCCGGCCCGGCGCATTCAATTTGTCTATACGGCAGCTGAGATCATTGCCGCCGGCGAATTTGCCGATGGATTTAGAGGAGACATCTCTGCTCTTGCCTGGGATGTTTTAGAGGTGGCTACAGGTAATCTGGTAGATTACAGAGTGAAACTGGCACACACCACTGCGGTGGACGCTTCATCGCATAATTACACACCGTTAACCACAGTAAAAGCTGCTCATACTTTCACCCCTGGGGCTATCGGTTGGCGAACCATACCCTTTGATACGAACTTCACCTGGGATGGCAGCAGCAACCTCCTGGTTGACATCACTTGGGGACCGAATGCTGCTTGGGCCTCCAATGGGCAAACCTGGTTGTATAATAATGTGTGGGGACAGAGGAGATATATCGCATCCGAATTCTATTCTGTGGAAAATACAGATACAGGCATCACGCGCTACGGCAAACCACGCGCTCAACTGACAATTACCCCATTTATCGGTGTTTCCAACCCCGTAGATTTCACGGCAAGTCCGTATAGCCATAGCCAGATCAATCTGGACTGGGCACAAAACGTTGATAACGATAATGTAATGCTTGCCTGGAACAGCACCGACACCTTCGGCACGCCTTCTGGATCATACACTGCAGGCAGCATCATTGCTGGCGGCGGGACAGTCCTGCTTGCCAATAGCAACGCTACCAGCTATAATCACACTGGCAGGGACCCAATCACTAACTATTATTACAAAATTTGGTCTGTGAATGATCCTACGAACTATTCCTTAGGCGAGACCGCCACTGCCCTGACTATGATGGCTCCGATCGCGTCCTTCCCCTGGAGCGAATCCTTTGAGGATGATTCAAGCTCCCGTGTGGGCTGGACTCAGGAATACCTGGTAGGCAGGAAATCCTGGGACTGGGCTACTGGCTCAAATGTAGATTCAGGTGCTTCAATTACAACCGCGCATGGCGGCATCCTGAACGCTCGCTACACAGCAGGCCCCGGTCAACCAGTTACCAAATTGATCTCTCCCATGCTGGACCTCAGCACTTTATCCAATCCTAACTTATCTTTCTGGTATGGACAGGAGTTATTTATATCATTAATTGGCGACTTAAGTCAAAACACTCTTACCCTCTATTACCGCACCAGCCCGCAGGACCCCTGGATCCAGATCGGTAGCCCCTATACAGAAGACATTTCCCATTGGACTAAGGTTTCGGATATAGCATTACCAAATCCGAGTTCCACCTATCAGATTGCTTTTGAAGGCTATGATGACTGGGCCTATGCCAATGTGCTCGATGATGTATTGGTAAATGCTACCTTCCCCTGGTCGATGGATTTCACCGGCGTGGCAACTGGTTCTCTACCTGCCGGATGGACGCAGACAGGCCCCTCGGACAAATGGAGCGTACAGAGATCAAATGCTGCGGGAGGAACCTCTCCAGAACTGAAGTTTAACTACCTTCCCCAAGAAACAGGCCAGTTCAGATTGATTACGCCACCCTTGGACGGAGGCTCCACAGCAGACCTTATGCTCAGCTTCAAACACAATATACGCTATTACGCACCCACAACTTACGCGGTTCAGTATTCGATAGATAGCGGGAGCACTTGGAACACCCTGTGGTCTACAGGTGATCATACGGGCGATGTGGACTCCACCACCCAGACAGTGGACTTAAGTATGATCAATACGACTTTCCAGTTGGCCTGGCTTTATGACGGAAACAGCACTGATACCAGTGCTTGGTATGTGGACGACATTGCGGTTTTTGTTCCCGATCCCGAAATGAGCCTATCCGCATCATCTTATGATTATGGCCTGGCATTTCTTGACGCAGAGAGCTGCCCCCCGCGTAGCTTCAGTGCAACGAATACTGGGACTGGCAACATCACTATAGCAGCGCCTCCCGTCATCTCTGATCCTGACAACTTCAGCATCATTGATGACAATAACCAGTATCCCATCATCCTTGGCGCGGATGTTTCCGCCTCCTGGAAGGTGAAATTCCACCCCACTGGGCAAAGCGGAGAAAAGACGGCCACCATGAGCTTTGTGGATGACATGAAGAGAAACCAGCCCAAAATGTCCTATGCTATAGCCTTGCGGGGATTTGGCAATGTAGGCGTGTTTGAAGACTACTTTGAAACATATACACACCTTTCCCCAGAGCTCGATCCTTGGACCCTGTATGACGCAGACAATACTGCTACGCGAAGCCTGTTCGCTGGCGCAGGCCAGGAAATGATTCCTACATATACCGGAGCTTTTATTGGCTTGGATGGCAATGGTTATCCTTACGAGACGGGAACGAATTGGTTGGCACATAGTGGAGATAAATACCTTGGCTGTGCCTCAGCACAAGGTGCGCAGAACAACGACTGGTTAATTTCCCCACAGTTAAGCTTTGCCGCAAATCCCAGGATTAGCTTCTTCGCCAAATCCTTGGAGGCAGACTATAGTCCTGAGAGCTTTAATGTGCTCTATTCTACCAACGGCAACAGCTACAGTGACTTTGGCGGAAACAATCTGGACCCAACTCAAATACAGACTGTCGGTACAAATTGGACACTGTTTGAATATGAGTTACCTGCTGACTGCGCCAACACCAATACTTATATTGCGATTCAGTGCGTATCAAACGGAAAGGCTATGCTTATGGTTGACGACTTTGTGGCTGTGGGAGATGAATCTCTGGTCATCTTCGTTCCCGGTCCCGAATCAGTTGTGGGTGGAGAAATTCCGGATGGTCTGCAAGGACCTGATACAGGCAATCCGGCTTTGATCTATACCACTACGTCCACCGGAACTCATGACGTAGTTGTGATGAATCCAGGCTGGCAATCGGATTGGTATTGCTGGATCCAAGTGGGATCAACAATCTATGCTGCCGACAATCCCATTCCCGCCACAGCGAATGGCTTCACCTTCTCAGACGTCGATTTCGATCCTGATGGCGAGATACTGGTGATCGTCAATGATAACAACAACGAGACCCTCCCTGTGGAACTCAGTAGCTTCACCGCTGTCCTTACTTCCGATCTGTATGTGAACATCGCCTGGACTGCCGAATCTGAAACCAATCATGCCGGATACAACGTCCTGCGTAGCGAAGTAAAAGAGCTTTCCACCGCGATGATGATCAATAATGCTTTGATCGATGCAGGTAGTGTGAATGGAACTCAGATCAGCTATCAATATGCCGATGCTGAGGTTTACCGTAATGCCCGTTATTATTATTGGCTGGAAGATCGTAGCCTTACCGGAGAAAGCAAATACCATGGCCCATTGATGGTCACCATTTCTGCCCAGGGTGATGAGCCTGAGATTCCCGCTATCCCTGTGGAAACAAAGCTCTTCTCCGCCTTCCCGAATCCCTTCAATCCCTCTACCAATTTGCGTTACAGCATGAAGGAAGCGGGAGATGTAAGCATCGAAGTGTACAACGTGAAGGGTCAACTCCTAAAGAGCTTCAATAACAATCATAATCAAGCTGGCTACTACCAGGTAAACTGGGATGGTCGCGATAGCAATGGCAGTCTGGCCGGTACCGGTGTGTACTTTTACCGCATGATTAGCGGCAAATACACTTCCACCAAGAAGATGGTATTGGCCAAGTAAAATACAATCTAACAATGCAAAAGGAGCTCCCAAGTGGGGGCTCCATTTTTGTTTGGGTTCGTAAATAGATAGCTGGAGAGGCAGGACGAAAACGCATCGAACTAAGAACAATCTTGACTTATTTTCCTTGACAGCATTTTGTGATTTTATATACTACACAAATGAGTCTGATGTAGCGCATAACTATAAGCTTAACAGGCTCAAGATAATGTAAATAAGCAGCGCTATAGAGCTGGATTGCCTTTGTAATTGAAGGCAAAAATGCAGCTTTAGGCAGCAGCTTTAATTTTTAATGGAGGAGAAATACGTGGGGTTCTATATTTACCCAAGACCAAGTCCTAAGAGACTATCAAGACAAAGCTTTAGAGAGTCCTGGACCGGACTTGAGGCAAGTTGGCTCAGATAGTGTCCGTATTTTTCCACAAACCTATGGATTTTCATTACTTAAACGGATCTTGTTCCTCTTTGGACAAGGCTTTATCCCATCCTCTTATCTCAACTTTCGCAAATCTAACCTCCACTCTATATCAGAATGGAAACCCCCTGTTTCATTATTTTCAATCTTTAAACCGGCTGCAGCCTGTGCTACAGCCATATCTTCAATCTTACACTTCAAATTTAGGAGAATGAATTATGAAGAAATTTATATTAATATCACTAACGTTGCTGTTGGTAGCATTTGTTTTTGCCGACGTAACGATAGGAACCGGCACGAGTACCCAGAGGTATCCGTTCAGTTCATACTACAAGCACAACCGTTCCGCAGCGATCTATTTGCAATCCGAAATAGGAGAGGCCACAACGATTGCACATTTAGCATGGTATGTCAATATTGCGAATACAACTACTGATATACCTCTCAAAATATACCTGAAGCATACCGATGCCGCTACCCAAACTGCTGCTAACTGGGCATCCTTGACAGCAGATGCAACCCTTGTTTACGATGCAACTCATCGTATGAGCCCTATTGGCTGGTTTGAATTCGATATAACTGATTTTAGCTATAACGGTACGGATAATTTGATGGTTTTGACGGAAAGTGACGGAGTAACATTCTCTTCACCTTATCCTGAAATGCGTTACACCAGCACTTCTTCAAATTATCGCACTTTACTTAGGCAGTCGGACACGATTCCTTATGACAGCACCGTTAACCTCAGCACTTCCTACAACCGTCCTAACATCATGTTGATAAGCCCCGTAACCACTCCTCCCACTTCGGCCATAAATCCATTTCCAGCACATCAGGCCACTATGGTTGGATTGAACCCGAAGCTTACTTGGACCTCAGACCAAGGAAGCCCCAACAGTTATGATGTATATTTTGGCCCCAGCGATCCTCCCGCTTTTGTTGGAAATCACCCAGAACCCTTTTACAATGTTACAGGCTTAAACAGAAATGAAGAGTACTTCTGGAAAGTAGTGCCGATAAATGATATTGGCATGGCTGAAGATTGCCCTGTGTGGAGCTTCACCACGATTCCCGAAGGTCTTGTCGTGATTGGAGATGACGCGGTAGAAAATCTGAACCTGCCTATTAATCCTTATTTTAACTATAACTATTCACAGACTGTGTACCTGCAAAGTGAGATTGATCTCCCCGGACAGCAGATAGAAAGGCTGTATTACTATTGGGGTGGCACAGTTGCCGGAACCAACATAAAAGACTGGTCTGTTTACATGGGGCATACGGATAAGTCTGCCTTTGCCAGCACTTCAGATTGGGTCCCCTTTGAGAATTTGACCCCAGTATTTGATGGTGAAGTTAACATACTGGCAAACAATCCAGGCTGGGTTGAAATCATCCTGGATACACCTTTTGTCTATCATAATACCAATAATCTCGTGATAGCAGTTAATGAGACCACTCCCTTGAATGCCGGCAATTATGCGAAGTTCGTGGGTACTGGCTTTACTGCAAACAGAGGCTTGCGAGTGCAGAGAGATAGCTCTGCTTATGATCCTGCTTTACCTGGCACGGGTACGCTCGTTGCCGGTATTGCCAATATCAGAATGCAATTTGGTGAACTGCCTCCTAACCCCGTATTCGCCTATTCTCCCAGCAGCCTTAGTTTTCCCAATGCAGTTATAGGCAATACATCTGACTGGCAGAATGTGACTGTTTCTAACCAGGGGCAAGGCACAATAAGCCTGAGCACAGCCGATATTGAGCTCATCGGTGCTGACGCAGCAGAATTTGAGTTTGACGACCAGTATTTACCTGCTGAGCTGACTGCTACCGAACCTCTGAACATCCCCGTACGCTTCACAGCTCCGGCGATTGGTGATTATAGTGCCACTCTGCGTTTACGCTACAATGGCACGGATTACGATGTAGCGCTGAGTGGTTCTGGTGCTGCTCCTTTTGTGAACATGAGCAATGGCTCCACTACGTTGGCTGCAGAAGAATTGTGGAATTTCTACGATTCCGGCGGCTTAAACGGACAATATGGCAGCAGTGAAAATCTCAGCTATACTTTCAATCCTCCTGCAGGGTATCGTTGTATCGTTGAGTTCTCTGCCTTCAACACCGAAGCAAACTACGATAAACTATACATTTACGATGGCGTAGATGCCACCGGTACCCTGATCGGAACATATAGCGGAACCAGTTTGCCCCCAAGCTATACTGCCAATTTATCCGGGTCTTTGACCTTTGTATTTACTTCTGATTATTCAGGTGTACGCGACGGCTGGGCTGCAAACATCACTTCAGAAACTCTGCCAGTAAACCCCGTTTTCAGCATCTCTCCCACAGCTTGGGACTTTAATGATGTTGATGTGAATGCCACGGTCGTAAAAACTTTTACCGTTGCAAATGCTGCTGGTGGAAGCCTTGGAATTCAGTCCATAGTCAAAACGTCTGGCGATACGGATTATTTTGAAATAGCCAACAATAGCTATGTTAATCCACTGGAAGGGGGACAAAGCTTCACCTTTGATGTGGAATTCACTCCTATCGCTGCTGCTGACTACGAAGTAGTGCTCACAATTACTGATGACCAAGCTAAAGCTACTCACTCTATAGTGATCGCTGGCACAGGTTGGGTACCCCCAGCGGGCACTGACTGTAACAATCCATATCCAGTAACCTTGCCTCTGGTCGACTTTATCGACGACACTGCTCTATATGGAGACGATTATGAAAGCAACTGGGTCACTCCCGCTTTTAATTATCTGGGTGGGGACGACATGGTACTGCAGTTTATGCTGGATGTTCCAAGTACCCTGGAAGGCACGCTAACTGCTCTTACCGGCACTTGGATAGGAATGGCAGTAGTAAATACTTGCCCCGATCCTGAAACCCCGGCTCCCGTATTGGCTACGGCTACCTCCACTTCAGGAACTGTGGCAAACCTGGCTGGCGTTGAATTGCCGGCAGGATCATACTTCCTGATCATTTCTTCCTGGCCCACTCCCCAGTCGGTTGAGTTCAAGCTCAATCTCAGCGCAACTCCCTTGCCGACCGATCCTATATTCAGCATCAATCCCACTGAATGGGACTACTCAAGTGTTCAGGTGGATACCGAGATTCAAAAAACCTTCACAATCACCAATACTGGTGGAGGGACGCTCTTCATAGACAGGGACGATATTAGCATCATCGGGGATGACTATGCTCAGTTTATCCTGAGCCCGATTGCTGCAGATATCTCTCTGGAAAATAATGCCACAACCGAGATTATCGTTACCTTCAACCCTGGTTCTTTGGGCCTAAAGAGTGCCAGCATTCAGATCGTTGACAATACGGCTTCCTCAAAGAAATCACAGCGTTCCGGAGCCAAAGCCACTCAATCTGTTGCTCTTACCGGCACCGGTTTCGATGCCACTATAGCAAATATCCCACATATTCAAACTTGGGATGTTCCTGCTTTTATGCCAGGCTGGGCGATTCACAACCTTAATGACGATGCCTACACTTGGGAATTTGTGGCCGATGGCGGCAGCAATGTTGCCAAGATCAGATACAACGGTTCAATGGCTATGGATGACTGGCTGATCAGTCCTCCCATTATCCTTGAGGCCGGAATCGATTATATCGTTAGCTATAAATACCGTTGCTATAGTGCTACCAATCCCGAAATGATGAAAGTAGCCTTTGGCAATGCTCAAAACCCGTCGGCCATGACAGAAGTTATTGCTGACCACGTTGATTTCACCAACACCAGTTATGAAACCACTTACACTATTCCATTCACACCCAGTGTTGATGGAACGTTCTATCTTGGTTTCCATGGCTACAGCCCTGCAAACAGGTGGTCAATCTATCTTGACGATATCCGCATTCTGCTGCCCAATACACAGATAGCACAGGTTATCGCCACGAGTCCCACAGCCTCAGTTACCATTCCCGCAATAACGGTAGGCGAAGCACAGATTAGCCCTGAAGTAGCTTTTGCAAACTTGAGCGGTAATCCGGTGATCCAGGTTTCTACATCCTGTGGTGTTACCGCAGATCCATTGACCAGTGAAAGACTGGTGTTCACCATTGATGGTAGCAACCTGGCCGGAGTAGGGCTTAGCTTTATTCACGGCTTGGGATTCATTCCTCAGGTATTGGCATATCAGCTTGGCGCTGGAGACATCATAATGCTCAGCAATCCTGGAGATTGGACTAATGCTATTGCCTACTTCACCGTACCTGCTGCCAAGGGACCTTATACGCTGAAGGTTATCTTCCCCAAATATCTTGACGATACCCTGCCAGTAGAGCTTTCCAGCTTCACCGCTGTGCTCACTGCAGACCTGCATGTGAACATCGCCTGGACTACCGAATCCGAAACCAATCATGCCGGATACAACGTCCTGCGTAGTGAAGTAAAAGAACTCTCCACTGCGATCATGATCAATGGTATATTGATCGATGAAGGCAGTGTGAATGGAACCCAGGTAAGCTATCAGTACACCGATACTGAGGTCTATCGTAATGCCCGCTATTATTATTGGCTGGAAGATCGTAGCCTTTCCGGTGAGAGTAAATACCATGGTCCGCTGATGGTCAGCACTTCTGCTGAGGGCGAAAATGAGCTTCCCGGTGTACCTGTGGAAACCAAGCTCTTCTCCGCTTTCCCGAATCCCTTCAACCCTGCTACAAATCTGCGCTACAGCGTGAGAGAAGCCGGGGAAGTACAGCTCGAGATTTACAACGTAAAAGGTCAGCTAGTGCGAAACTTCAAAACAAATCATAACCAGCCTGGTTACTATCAGGTCAAATGGGATGGTCGCGATACCAATGGCCATCCAGCAGCCACTGGCGTGTATTTCTATCGTATGTCAAACGGTAAATACACATCCACCAAGAAGATGGTAATGACCAAGTAAAACATAATAAACCAATGCAATATGGAGCTCTCCAAAGCGGGGGGCTCCATTTTTCGTTTCCGCCGAAAATTCCCACACCCAGAACTCCCGCACCCCTGCACCCAGAACTCCCACACCAAGCACCCCCAAAACCATTCCTTGACTATATCCCCATTCCAGAAATTATGACCTCTGTGACTTGATGGTGCGAGTATAGGTAATAGGGAATTCGTTAAACGAAGCGGCCTCCGCCACTGTATGCAGCAAAAAGGTTTGAGGAGTCACTGTCTTAGATGATGGGAAGGCGCCTCAAAGCTCTTAGATGAGCAAACCGCTGTGAGCCAGGAAACCTGCCAGCAAGTATGGGAATTTCCCCGGAGCAATGGGAATATTCTTATAAAACGTTCATCTCAAGTCACGAACTCAAAAAAGAGGTGAACAACAATGAAAAACAAAGCAACGCTTTTACTACTGATGCTCATGGCTCTCAGCCTACTGGGAGCAGATCTCATTTACGTGGTAAACTCACAATCCCGCACCCTGAGCCGTTTGGATACGGTCAGCGAGCAGGTGCAAAATACCTTCAGCATCCTGGGTAATGTCCCCAATAGAATCGTGGTGGGCGAGAACTATCTTTACACTGTCAATTCCGGTGACAATTCTATCCAAAAGATAGACAAGCTGAGCGGCAGCACTGTGGCAAATCATCTGGTAGCAGTGGGTAGCAATCCCTGGGATGCGGTCCTGCATGAAGGTAGTCTTTATATTACCGGCCTGTTTACATCCCGGGTTTACAAAATGGACGCCGCCAGCGGGCAGGTGCTGGCCAGTATGCAAGTAGGTGTGGCTCCCGAAGCTCTGTGCGTGGTGGGGAACAAACTTTATGTCAGCAATGCCGGGAATTATGCCCAAAACTATGCCGGTAGCTCAGTTTCGGTGATAGATCTTCCGTCCTTTTCTGTGATCAATACCCTGGAAGTGGGGTTGAATCCCCAATATCTGCGCTGGCATGAAGGCTATTTGCATGTTTCTTGCACCGGCAATTGGGCGGATTTGGGGGGCAAAATATCGATCTTCGACACCCAGGATGATAGCCTGATTCAGACTATCGAGCTGGGCGGTACACCCGGAAATATTTGGATCGATGCCCATGATATTGCCTGGGTGGCAGATAGCGGGGGAAATCAAATGTATCGCTATCACGCTCTTGATTTTACGATTCTCAATGGAGGCGATAACTCACTCCCTTTTGGCGCATCCGAACTTACCGGCAATGGAGATATGATCGCGATTCTGACTCCGGAATGGGGATCAAATGCTCAGGTTTCCCTTTTGAATCCTGATCTTACTCTCATTAAAGCCTACACAGTTGGCATGATGCCCACGGACATGAAATTGGACATTGTTCCTACCAGTGTGGAAGATAATCTGGTGGTAGCAGCAAGAGTGTCGGTCTATCCCAATCCTTTGCCTGCGGGCGAAAACCTTAAACTCAAAAGCGCAGGGAAGCTCAGAGGCAGCGTGCAAATCTTTAATCTCAAAGGCCAATTGTTAGAAGAAAAATATCTGGATGGAGAAGCGCTGACCCTGGATACCTCAAAGCTGGGCAGTGCTTGCTACTTTTATCGGATTAGCACAGACCAAGGCAAGCAAAGCGGCAAGTTTGTGATCTTGAAATAGCAGGCTCGTCCCCCTAGGCTTGCTCGCCGTAGCGACCACAGCGCAGGCCAAGCTTTGTCTCCCAAATGAAAGCATCGGACCCTGGGACAAAGCCTGGCCTGTTTGCAACCCCGGCCCCAAGACGCTTGTGCCTTCAATCTGCTTTTGATTCGCTTTCGACTCGAGTTGACTCGAAGTCCTGAGTCAGCTCGAGTCGAAAACATCTTAGAAGCACGTCCACAAGCAAGGCGTGATCCGAGCGTACGTAAGGCCTTACAATTCTCGGTGAGAGCCCTGATATGATTAGCATATTTAAGTAGTCTCTATCACAAAGTCTGTGTCAACAAAAAATTCTAGCTTGACACTTTTAGCGGGTCTGTCACTGATGAATACTATGGAAGAATTTAAAAGCGAAACTCATGAAAACCCTCTTCTGAAGCCGGATAAAACCGTGCTCAAAGGGATTGGTCCGGAACTTCTGCCGAACCTCATGCACAATCTTCCGGGGATGGCTTACCGGTGTAAAAACGATCCCGAGTGGTCGATGATTTTTGTCTCAGAAGGCTGTGCAGATTTGACCGGCTACTATGCGGATGATTTGATCGATAATACTGCGCTGAGCTACAATGATTTGATTTTAAAGGAAGATCGGCATCTGGTTCGCAAGGCTATAGATGATGCGGTCAAGAAGCGCACTCAGTATCAATTGGAGTACCGGATTGTGGGCAAAAACGGAAAGATAAAATGGGTCTGGGAAAAAGGCAATGCGGTTTATGACAGCAATCACGAGCCTACTTCTTTGGATGGCTTCATCATCGATGTTTCGGCCCGGCGCAGTGCAGAAGATGATCTGAAGCAAGCCGCAGAAAATCTTGCCGATCTCAATGCCACCAAAGACCGGTTTTTCTCGTTGATGGCGCACGATCTGCAGAATCCGGTTTATGCCATCATCTCTCTTTCAGAATTTGTAGCGGAAAATTACGATAGTTTTGGCCGGGCTGAGATCGAAGACGCTTTTTTACAGGTAAACAGTGCTGCCCGTGGGATCTTTACGCTTTTGGAGAACCTGCTGGACTGGGCAAAGCTGCAAGTGGGGCAGATGAAGACTCAGAAAGAAATAGTCTCCCTGACCAAGACCATAAGCTATGCTATAGAGCATTACCGCAAGTCCTCCATACAAAAGGGCATAGAGATTGTCTTTGAGCATAAAGAGGATTGTATGGTAGAAACCGATATGCGGATGCTTTCCTCGATCTTTAGAAATCTGATCTCAAATGCGCTGAAATATTCCCATCCCCAAAACAAGATTATCGTGCGGCTTGAAAGCGATGGCTCTCAGGTCTGGATCAGCGTGATAGATAGTGGAATAGGCATCTCACGCCGGCAATTGCAAAGAATATTCAGGATCGATAACGAGGTCAGACAATATGGTACGGCCAATGAAAGCGGGAGTGGACTGGGCCTGATCCTGGTGGATAGCTTCGCCAAACTTCTGGGCGCTGAGATCCAGGTGGAAAGCAAACTAAATCAGGGCTCAAAATTTACTTTGACTCTGCCGAGGAGAATTTGATTGACTATATGGCAGGGTCTAAAATAATGCCTCTTTACTATAAGATATGTGGATAGAAGATGAACGCGCTCTTTAAATTAGAATTAGTACGCATCGTGGATGCTTTTAAAAGTAAAGGCGAATGTCTGGACTATATGGCAGAACTGCTGTCAGATAGCGGATGCCTGAGCTTTCCGGATCGATATCTGGCCGCTGTGAAAGGTCGTGAAGAGATCATGAGCACCGGTATAGGACGTGGGATAGCCATTCCTCATGCCCGCGATCTTACGGTAAATTGTCTGAGGATAGCGGTTTGCATGCTGAAAGAAGCCTTGGATTTTGGATCAGTGGATAATGAGCCGGTAAATCTGGTCTTTATGATCGCAGTGCCGCAAAATTCGAATCAGGAATACATGCGTATCCTCCGCAGCCTGTCGGAACACCTGAGACAGGACAAAAATCGGGCGAAATTGCTCGGATCAAACTCAGATCGGGAGTTATTTGAACATGTTCAAACAATGCAAGATATTATTAACGCTGCTGCTGCTAAGTAGCCTCGTAGCTCTGTTTGCCCAGAGTGAAGACTCCGGTAATACCGGTTTTGATACTCTGAAGCTGATTTACAACGCCAAAACTATGGCCATGGGCGGAGCTGTGAACGGTCTGGCTGGAAATGCCGGCTCGCTCAACTTCAACCCTGCTGCCATTTTGCGGGCGCCCAATAGCGTCCTGGCAGCCACAGCGATGGATCATTTTGTCGGTAGTGGCGGAGGTAGCATAGATTACGTGTATCCCAAAGATATTTTTATCGCCTTTGGCGCCAGTTTGCGCTATTGGAATAGTGGGAGCATGGATCGCACCGAAATGAGCCCCTCGGGAGAATTGATCGAAACCGCAGAGACCTTTGGCTCACAAAGCCTGATAGCCTCAGGCTCTATAGCTCACTATATCAGTCCGGCGCTAGACCTGGGCGGTAGCCTGAAATTCATCTTTGACAGCATAGACGATGCCAATGCCACGGCTGTGATGGTGGATTTGGGGGCATTGCATCACACGGTCAATGAAAAGGTCAAAGTGGGACTCAATGTACGCAATATCGGTTTCCAAAGCTCATATTATACCGCTGATAAGTACAAGGAAGGATTGCCGATCACCTTTGGCGTGGGCTTGTCTATGCAAATGCGTGAAGATTTGGTTTCTGTGCTGGATATTGGCAAAGCAGGTAGCGAGAAAATGTTGGTGCGCCTGGGGCTAGAGTATTCTTTGTATCCCAGCCTTGCCCTGCGGGCCGGCTTCAAAAGCAATGCCCCGGATTATCACATGGGTAGCTTTTTGGGTTACCTGGGTGGTGGCAGTCTGGGTCTGGGCTGGAAAACCGGCAAGTTTGATTTAGATTACGCTATTGCATCTTATGGAGATCTGGGCCTCATCAATCAGTTAACTGTTAATTATAATTTTAGACAATAGACGAAGGACAGATTTTGCACGCTTTTTTATTTGAATTGGGCATAGAAGAACTACCGGAAAATGTGATCCTGCCGGCGATCAGATCTTTGCAGACATCTTTTGAGAAAATGCTGCAAGAAAAGGATTTGAGCTGCGGCCAGATCAAGATTGGTTCTACCCCCCGGCGCCTGAGTATTTGGGCAGAAGGCCTGCCCGAGCGGCAAAAGGATAGTCAGATCAGCAAAGCCGGCCCTTCGATAAGCATTGCCTATACCCCGGATGGGGAGCTCAGCCCTGCAGGAAAAGGTTTCCTGAAAAAAAGCGGAGGCAGCCCCGAAGATATCTTTATTCAAAAGACTGAAAAAGGCGAATTCCTGGCTGTCAGCTTTCTGCAGACCGGAGAAAGCACGATTGACATCCTCAAGAACTGGATTTTGCAGAGTATTCCCCAGATTCCCTGGCCCAAGAAAATGATCTGGCAGAGCCGGGACCTGGCCTTTTCCAGGCCCATCCGCTGGATTCTGGCCTTGTGGGACAGCACCGCTATCGAGCTGGATTTCTTCGGCATCAAAGCCGGGAATTATAGCTTTGGCAATCGCTATCTGGGTCTGGGCAAACAGGTCTTAATAGAAAGCCCCCAAGTTTATGAAGCGCGCCTCAAAGCAGCTAAGGTGATGGTGTGCGGGCCAGAACGGCGTGAACTCATCCAGAGCCAATGTGCAGAGCTTTTTGCCGGCCAGCCCTACAGGATCAAAGAAGACGATCGCCTCCTGGACATCGTGACGAATTTGGTGGAATATCCAGAGGCCGTGGTGGGAGATTTTGACCCACGCTATTTAACTCTGCCGGAGCAGATTATCAGCTCCACCATCAGCCAGAATCAAAAGTGCTTTTCTGTATATGATGAGCAGGACAAGCTGGCCAATAAATTTGTTTTTATTTCCAATGGGAATCCCCAGTACAACGACATCATCCGCGCCGGCAACGAAAAAGTGGTAGCCGCACGTCTGGAAGATGCGCTGTGGTTCTTTTCCGAAGATAGCAAGCTTCCTCTGGAAGACTATCTGCCCAAGCTACAAAGTGTGGTCTTCCAATCCCAGATGGGCAGCCTGGCAGACAAAACAGAGCGCCTCATCCGCCTTTGTGAGTACATCTCAAAAGAGCTGGGGCAAGATGAAGCGCAAAGCAGAAAAGCCATGCGGATAGCAAAACTCTGCAAAGCTGATCTGGTGACTTTAATGTTGGGTGAAAAGGAATTTACCAAATTGCAAGGCTATATGGGCATGCAATATGCTCTGGTCCATGGTGAGGATCCAGAGCTTGCCCAAGGCATCTATGAACATTATATGCCGCGTGGTAGCAACGACAATCTGCCTGAAACCGAAGGTGGAGCCATCTGCGCCATTGCGGACAAACTGGATACTGTGGCTGGAATCATTTCGGTAGGGCTGATGCCCACCGGTAGTCAAGACCCCTTTGCCTTGCGCAGAGCCGCAGCAGGCGTGGTACAAATCCTGGCAGATCGCGGCTGGAACCTGGATCTGATCGCCTTGATCGATTTTGCTCTGGCCCTGCTTCAGGAAAAAGTAGCGGTGAAAGAAGATTCCGCTGCCAAAGTGAAGTCTTTTTTCAAGCAGCGGATCAGTTGGCTGCTGGGTGAACTTGGGATGAGCTATGACGTGGTGGCCAGTGTGATGCACGTGGATATCTCTCATTTGCCAGATCTCATTGCCCTGGCCCGCGCTTTGCAGAAGCTAAAATCGATGGATGACTTTATCCGTTTGGTGATCGGCTTCAAGCGCGTGGCAAATATCATCCAACAAGAGAAATCTTTTGTAAAGCTGGATCCCATGCTTTTTGAAAGCGATGCGGAACGAGATTTGCACAAGGCATTGGGAATGCTGAGCAGCAGAATTTCCGAGGCTCTGGCCTCCTGGGATTATGCCGGCGGTTTGCAGAGATTGGTAGAATTTGGCAAGATTATCGATAATTTCTTTGATAAAGTACTGGTAAATTGTGACGATGAAGCGCTCAGGAAAAACCGTTATGCCCTCTTGGCTGCTATCCGGGATGAATTTACCCGCATGGCAGATTTGGCCTTGATCGTAGTGGAAAATCAAACAACTGGAGAATAAATGCACATATTAGAAACTTTGAAACAACGGGCCATCGCTATCGGTGGTACCATAGTCCTCCCCGAAGCAAATGATCGGCGCACTCTGGAAGCTGCCGCGAATATTTGCGCTCAGAAGATCGCAAAAGTGATACTTCTGGGCAATCCAGACAAAGTCTTAGCAGATGCTGCCAAGTGGAATTATGACCTGGCTGCATGCGAGATCATCGATCCTATTGCCAGCGCTGGTCTGGACTCTTTTGCCGAAGCTCTGTACGAAAGACGCAAAGAAAAAGGCTTGAGCAAAGCCGATGCCCAGACCACCATGCAAAATCCCCTGTATTTTGGGGCGATGATGGTGAAAAAGGGCAAAGCCAGCGGCATGGTGGCCGGTGCAGCGAATACCACAGCGGATGTACTGCGCTCTGCCCTGCACGTGGTGGGTGTGATGCCCGGTCTCAAGACCGTATCTTCCTGCTTCATCATGGTACCCCCTAAAGCAGAAGATAAAACCTATCTTTTTGCGGATTGTGCCGTGGTGCCAAATCCCACTGCCGAACAATTGGCTGATATTGCCGCCTCCACCGCGCATAGCTGCCGCTCGATTCTTTCCCAGGAACCTTATGTGGCGCTCCTGTCTTTTTCCACATTGGGTAGTGCCGAGCACGAACTGGTGGAAAAAGTACGTGAAGCCAAAGGCATCCTGGATGCTCGCAAAGTAGATTTTAGCTATGATGGAGAGCTGCAATTGGACGCTGCCATCGTGGAATCCATTGCCCATAGCAAAGCACCTCAAAGCAAAGTGGCAGGGCGCGCCAACACTCTGGTTTTCCCAGATTTACAAGCTGCCAATATCGGCTACAAGCTGGTGCAGCGTCTGGGTGGATTCGAAGCTATCGGCCCCATCATTCAGGGTCTGGCAGCTCCGATCTGCGATCTATCCCGTGGATGTTCTGTGCAGGATATTGTGAATACCTCTATCCTCGTTCTATTAATGTCTAAAAAATAAACCATATAGGAGAATTAAGGTGGCTATAAAGCTGTCAAATCGTTCCAAGCTGATCAAACCCTCACCGACTTTGAGCATGACTGCCAAAGCGGCACAGATGAGAGCCGAAGGCATCGATGTGATAAACTTCGGTGTGGGAGAGCCGGATTTCAATACTCCGGAGTATATCAAAACGGCCGCACACGAGGCCATTGATGCAAATTTTACTCGCTATACGGCGAATCCAGGAATCATAGAATTGCGCAAAGCTATTTGCGACAAACTGCAAAGAGATAACGCTCTGGTCTATGCGCCCAAGGATATTTTGGTTTCTCCGGGAGCCAAAGCCTCCATCCTGAATGTGTTGATCGCTGCCTGCGATGTCAATGATCAGGTCTTGATGGCTACTCCCTATTGGGTGAGCTATCCTTACCAGGCTCTTCTGGCAAACGCAGAATCCGTATATGTACCTACCCGGGAAGATAATGGTTACAAGATCGAAGCCGATGTATTGGCTCAGGTGATCAAAGAAAGTCCTTGTGCCAAAGTTCTGATTCTGAACTCTCCCAATAATCCCACGGGTTCTGTATATTCCCGCAAAGAGCTGGAAGAGATTGCCGCGATTTGTGTGAAAAACGACATCCTGGTGATTTCAGACGAGATTTATGAACGCTTGGTCTATGACGATGTCGAGCACATTTCCATCGCTTCTTTAGGACCCGAAATCAAAGAACGTACCGTGGTGATAAACGGCGTGTCCAAAGCCTATGCCATGACCGGATGGAGATTGGGTTATGCTGCAGGTCCCAGCCATATCATCAGCGCTGCAGGCCGGGTGCAGGGGCATTACACTTCTTGTGTGAATTCCATTACCCAAAAAGCCTGTGTAGTCGCTTTGAACGAAGAAGATGGCACCATCGAGGCCATGCGCAAAGAATTTTGGCAGCGTCGCGATTATATCTTTGATACGCTGATGAAAATCCCTCATCTGACCTGCAAAAAACCGCAGGGTGCTTTTTATGTGATGCCGAATATCCAGTGGTATCTGCAAAACAACAACGCCGGAATCAAAGACGCCTATGAATTCTGCGATCTGCTGCTGGAAAAACATCATGTAGCTTTGGTGGCAGGCGGTGCTTTTGGACAGGACGGAACTGTGCGTTTCTCCTATGCCAATAGCATGGACAATATCACCGAAGGCGTAGCCCGATTTGCCAAATATTTACAGGAAATCAAGGCATGAGCGACCTCAACGAAGAGATCGAAGAGCGCTGGCGTACAAGACGCAAGAAAAGCTATAACTGGCCTAAACTCGTTGGGATGATCGCGGTTTTGGCAGCCCTTATATATGGTATGGGGATGCTGCAAAAAATGGGAAATTCCACCGCTGTACCCAGCGCCGAAGTGCAAGATACCACAACGGTCGTATCACCGGAGCAAATGCCTTGAATCCGCTAATGACCAGCCTCGATGTGACAAAGTTTAGCGTGAATAGCGTGCTGGATCTGGCTCGCAAAGGGAGGGATTATTACAAGGAGGTATTATGCCAAATGACAAAATGAAACCGGTGGATTACAAGTCTTCCGGAGTAGATATCGAAGCCGGAGAAAACGCTGTAAAAGCGATCAAGGATAAGGTACGTTCCACCTTTAATGCCAATGTCCTCAGTGAATTGGGCAGTTTTGGAGGATTGTACCGAGTGGATAAAACCGCCTGGGAAAACCCCATCCTGGTTTCCAGCACAGATGGAGTGGGCACGAAACTGCTCGTTGCCATCCGCGCCCAAGTATATGACACGGTGGGCCAGGATCTGGTGAATCACTGTGTAAACGATATTCTCGTGCAAGGAGCTCTGCCCCAATTTTTCCTGGATTACATAGGGGTGGGAAAGCTGAAACAGGAGATCATTTCACAGATCATAGATGGCTTCGTCAAAGCCTGCCGGGAAAATTCCTGCGCTCTGATCGGTGGAGAAATGGCAGAAATGCCAGGACTCTACCAGGAGCACGATTTTGACCTGGCTGGCACGATCATAGGCATGGTCGAAGAAGATCAGCTCTTGCCGCGCAACAGCGTAGAATCGGGAGATCAGCTTATGGGCCTGCCCTCTAGCGGGCTACATACCAATGGCTTTTCTCTGGCCCGCAAAGTCCTGTTTGAAAAAATGGGGCTGAAGGTGGATTCATATGTAGAGGAGCTATCCGGCACCCTGGCTGAAAAGCTGCTTGCCGTGCACAGAAGCTACCTGCCTGTGTTGCGTCCATATCTTCAGGATCCCGGCCTCAAAGCCTTGGCTCATATCACCGGCGGAGGAATTGCCGGCAACCTGAGCAGGGTGCTTCCAGAGGGTGTACAAGGCGAGATCGATCTGCCCAAAGCTAATATTCCCGCTCTGTTTCAGCTCATTCAAAAAGGTGGAAATGTGAGCGACGAAGTGATGCGGCAGACCTTTAACCTGGGTATTGGCATGATCTGCGTAGTGAGCCCAAAGCTGGCAACTGAACTGCAAAATCAGCATGGCGCTTTGCGCTTGGGTGAGCTGTATTGCTCCAGCAGCAAGGACAGAGTAATATTCAGATGATTTTCTTAAATATGTTTTACGCAAGGCAATTAGTCCTCTGTATGGGGACTAATTCCAAACTTATGAAAAAAACTGCTTGACTGATTTTTATAGCTCAGATATAAGCGCTTTAAGAGGAATAGCCTTTTTGCTTTTTGAGGCCGACCTCAGATTTAATCATGAATTTAAAAGTAAATAAGCCAGGATGAAGGGAGGTTTATCGATGCGAAAAACTGCATTGATCCTGCTAATAGTGTTGCTTGTTGGTATCGGATGCCTTGAAGCGCAGACTACCGGTCGCCTTGCCGTTCGCGTTCGCGATGGGCAGGGTCGTCCAATGGAATTTGTCAATGTCGTGGTAATGTCCGGTTCTCAACGTATTACCGGAGGCCAGACCAACGAAAAAGGTCAGGCAATCATTATCAATATCCCCCCGGGTTCTTATACTGTGAAGTTTTCACTCGTAAGTTACGGTGAAATGACTTATCAAAACGTAAGAATCCAAGTGGGGCAAACCGCTAATTTATCACCCACCATGAATCGCGCCGGAATTTTGGGCGCTACTGTCGTGGTAGAAGCTGAACAAGATAGGGTAGAACGCGACCGTACAGGCTCTTCGCGGCAGATCGAGATGGATAATTTGTCCGATTCTGCTGTTTCAGACGTGGCCGGCATCATCTCCCTACAAGCGGGTGTTACTAATATTGGTGGCGAGCTGCACATCCGGGGTGGACGTGCAAATGAAGTGAATTTTACCGTGGACGGCATGAGCGTGTCAGACCCTGTCGATGGTGGTTCTGCCCTTTCTGTGGATACAGATGCCATCAAAGATATGAAGGTCATGACGGGCGGATTCCCTGCGGAATTTGGCAATGCCCAGTCCGGTGTGGTGAATATTGTTACTAAAGACGGTGATTCCTATTTTTCAGGGAAAGTCGAGTACAATACAGACCATATCATCGGCGAAGGCCGCAATTCCGATATCTTAAAATTTGCCTTTGGTGGTCCGATTGTGCCGTTTGCATCTCAGGATCTCAAAGAACGTCTTACCTTTTATTTAAATGGTGCTGGCGAATGGTTGGATGGCCGCTACAAAGACCTCTATGTAACTGATCCTAATAGTGATTATACTTACCAAGGTCTTAGTATTTTGAGCTCCCAATACCCAAAATATGATCCTTATTCCAGCAGAGATAGCATCCTCGGCATTGATCTGGGGAATAGAAACTATAATAGCTATAACATCAACCTGAAGACGAAGTATGACCTGAATCCAGCCCAAAAGTTTACTTTTGCTGTGCGTGGCGACAGATCTTACAATCGACCCTTCAGCCCTGCAGGAGCATACGCCTGGCGTTATGCTTTGCAGCACTATGTTGAAACCGAAACTAAACAGCGTCAATACATTGGAACCTATGATCATATGTTTGGCCCCACCATGAACCTCAAGGTGAAGGCAAGCTATTATAGCAAAGATACGAATCAAGGTCCACGTGGGATCGATCGCGAAGACTATATCTTCATGGTGATAGACCCGGACAATCCTGGCGTTGATTATATGGATGATGCTTTACAGGGAAAATACGGTTATGCCACAGTGGACAACGATGGTGATGGCGTGCATGATTTTGGTTTCCAGCCTTCACACCGCTGGCAGTACCGTCTGCAGAGTCAGGAAGATACCCGGGTGATCCCAGGATTTTATGCTCCTGGCTCCATTTATACCAATTTTATCGATGATAAGACTACTACCATGAACTTCCGTACGGATTTTGAGTGGCAGGCCAGTCAGACTCATCTTGCCAAGACGGGTCTTGAAATCATCTCTCACGATATCCAGAAAAACCAATTGCAGAATTTCCTTACTATATATGAAGACCGCAGACAGGCTTATCTGCGCGGTGTTTATGATCTCACCCTTGCCGATGTGGCAAATTATGCTGCCGATCCAAGTTACGTTCCCAGTGCGCTGTATGGTTTGGAATCCTCGGTGGATGTGCCTCTTTCGGTAAGCGATCTTGTGCCCATTTACAAACCCATGGATTATTATAATGCAGCCAAGGCCTCTTCCGGGAAACGTGATGGCTATTCAGCCAATCCCTGGCAGGCGGCTTTCTATCTGCAGGATAAAATGGAATGGGAAGGCATGATCGTGAATGCCGGCCTCCGTTTTGATTTCTGGTACCTTGGTTCCAGCTACAAGATTCTGCAAGATAATGGCAAGTATGCCACCCGCGATTTTGACAAAGGTGATACCTTCCAAATGATGGTGTCTCCACGGCTTGGGGTCTCCCATCCGATCACAGAGCGGGATGTGCTGCGTTTTGCCTATAACTATCAGAACCAATTGCCACAAATGCAGTATGTCTTCACTTCCAAAACCCCGCAGGATGCAAACATCTCTGATGTAGCCATCACAGTGGGCAATCCTACTCTGGAACCGCAAATCACGGTAACCTACGAAGTGGGCCTGTCTCATCAGATCAGTGATGACTATGTGCTGGATATGACGGCTTATTACAAAAACCTCTACAATTACGTAAGCACAATGCGCGAACGTAAAGAAGGCGAAGAAAGCGTAGCCTGGTACCGTTTTATCTCTGAAGACTATGGTTCTGCTCGTGGCCTTGATATTCAGCTGGAGAAGATACTCTCGAACTTCAATACCTGGAGTATCGCCTATTCTCTGGCCTGGGCTCAGGGTAACAATTCCAGTACCGTGATTCAGGACGAAAACACTTCTCTGCGCGAATTCCCGCTGGATTGGGATGTGCGGCACAATGCCTCGCTGAACTATACCTTCCGCATCGGACGCGGGGAAGAATTCTTTGTCCCCTTCACAAATTACATCCTTCCTTTGGATGATTTCTCAGCAAACATAAACTGGAGCCTGGTCTCGGGTGCCCCCTATACTCCTCAGAGTATCGAAGGAAACTCCATGCTGGATACAAACAGCAAGCGCATGGGCTTCACCCATCAGGCCAATGCCAGACTCACCAAAGGAATCAGGATACCCGGCGGCAGTTCTGTCCGCATATATTTGGATGTGGAAAACCTCTTGAAGACCAGAAACGTCTTGAGCGTGTATCCCAAAACTGGCGATCCCTATATCACCGGTGAAGATCTTCAGGATGATCTGGTACAATTCACCTATCCTGAAGTGGAATTCACCCACGGATTGTCCAACCGAAACCCTGCTCATGTTGACACCTATCGGGGCGTGACCCTCGGCGTGTCCTTTAACTTCTAAATTATTCCAAGGAGGAATCATAAATGAGAAAATTCTCATACATAATGCTGCTCGTAATGCTCTTGAGCCTGGTGCTCCCAGGCCTGGCATTCGCGCAGGAAGCAGTCGAACAAGCCGCAGCTGCGACCAACGGTGGTGGCATGGAGAATTTTGCCGAACTGGTGTTTGGCAGCGGAATGGTAAAATGGTTTAAAGATGGTGGATGGGCTATGTGGCCTATCATCATCGTTGCAATATATGGTTTGGCATATATCATCTGGAAATTCATCGCTCTTATATATGGCAAGATCAACCTCAACAGCTTTCTTGATAAGATAGTCCCCTTGATCAAAAGCAAGAAGTATAAAGAAGCTATAGAGCTTGCCAAAAATACCCGAGGCCCTGTGGCAGCTATTGTATATTCCGGACTGCTCAAAGCCGATGGTGGCGTACCTGCAGTGGAAAAAGCCATTGAGAATGCCGCTATGATCGAGATGAGTTACTTGGAAAAAGGCTTTATAGAGCTTTCCACCACCATTACCCTGGCTCCCATGTTGGGATTCCTGGGTACTGTATCTGGTATGATCAGTGCATTTGATGCCATCGCCGCAGCCCGCGCTGTGGACGCAACTATCGTTGCCAGCGGTATCAAAATCGCTTTGATCACCACTCAGTTTGGTCTTATCGTGGCCATCCCGGTGCAGTTCTTTAACAACATCTTCACCACCATGGTCGATGGCCTGGTGATTGACATGCAAAAGGCAACCGAAAAAGTTATTGAAGCGATGCTTTAAGTCTTGGGGAGAAAACAATGAAAATAGGACGCAAAAGGAAAGCTAAGGCAGAAATCCCGACTTCGTCGATGTCTGATATCGCCTTCCTCTTAATCGTCTTTTTCATGGCGACTACAAAGTTCGACGTGAAAGAGGGGATTAGGATAGTCCTCCCTCAGGCAGCTACGGAAGGTACTGAGCAGACTCAGAGCCTTACTCTGACAGAGAATGAAATGACCCGTTTGCAGATCACAGAAGATGGAAAACTAGCGATAAACAAGGAAGCTCCCCGCGAGATTGAAAGCGGAGAATTGGATATGCTGATTCAGCAAAAATTGAAATTAAACCAGCAGATGATCTTTAAGGTTATCACGGATCGTGAAGCCAAATACAATGACATGATCCGTGTGGTTGACCGCCTCAAAGCGGCCAATATCGAAAAGATCTCGCTCTCGACGAATTAGGAGATAGAAATGGCGAATATACAAAAAGAACGAAATCGCGAAGCAGTTATTCCCACCTCGTCGATGTCAGACATAGCGTTTCTGCTGCTCTTATTCTTCATGGTTAGCACCGTGTTTGTTCAGGAAAAGAAATTCTGGGTAGAACGCGATCGCTGGCCTATTGCTGAAAGCATCGAGCGTGTTCCCAGAAACCATACCACTACCGTCTATGTGATGAGGGATGAGACTATTCTCATCGATGATATAGCCACCCGGATTGAGAGCTCGGAAGACGTATTTGTCTCTTCCACCCTGATCCGGAAGAAAGAAGAAGACCCCGAGTTAATTGTTTGTTTTAGAACAGACAAGGAAACTAAATACGGAGTAATGTCCGACGTGTTGCGCCAGCTTCAGGATGCACAAACCCTGGTGGTGGCCTTTGAAACCAATAAACGGGCAGATTAGGAGGCAAAGATGAAACAACCATTTTTAGATTGGAAAGACCAAGCCGATAGCCAATTTAGCAAGGCTCTTGCGCTTTCGCTTACCATGGTGCTCTTTGTGATGGTGATTGCTCCTAATATAGAAGCGCGCAAGCAAGTCTTCAAGACCCAGCAGCTAGAACTTGTGGATATACCCATGGAAGAACGGGAGAAAATCGAGCCTCCCGAAGCCGAAGTGAGTATCGATATCCCACTGGTTATCAGCGATGAACTGGGTACCGAAGATGTAGATATGGCTGCTTACGAAAGCGCCATCTCGCAGATCGGTAATATAAATATAACAACGTCCTCCAGCTTGTCTCAGATCGATGAAACACCGGTTAACTTTGTGCCTTATGATGAACCACCAGTGGTGATAGGCAAAATTTCCCCGGTCTATCCTGAATTTGCCAAGCGCAACAAAGTGCAGGGGACAGTAGTTTTGGAAGTGGAAGTGCTGAAAGACGGCTCTGTCCGCAATATTCGTGTTAAACGTTCGGTTCCGGGTGGCCTCGATGAAGCTGCCATGGATGCTGTGCGTAAAACAAAATTTCAACCCGGCAGAAGCAGTGGCCAACCAGTAGACGTGCTGCTGATCATTCCGGTTGAATTTACCTTGAAATAGTCTGGGAGTGTTTGATGAAATTTAATAAATTCATGTTCTGCCTGCTATTGCTGAGTCTCTTTTCTGTGAGCGCTGTATATGCAGCCATGGCAGTGCCATCGAGCCCAACCAAAAGACTGGACCTGACCAAATACCACAACGTGGGTAATATTTGGCTCAGGGTCAGTAACTATGGTTTCTTTGGCTCCGGTGATGATATCATCCCGCAATATCCCTCTTTGGAATACCCAGGAGGGAGCGGTATCGATTATCTTTACCAGGGTGCATTATGGTTTGGTGCCAAAAAACAGCGTAGAGACGAACTACACAGAAAATTGTATTGGGTAGTATATCCACCCTCAGCAACCAATGATCTCATGCTCTACGAGGGGCACGCGGATTGGCAGCCGCATATGATCAACCAACCGGTTATCGATACCTTGGTAACCGCTGGCTTTGATGGAGACCTTGATCTCTATGAATTCTTACCGGCTTACAATCCACTTTTGGTGGCCAATGTAGAGCAAAGCGGGAATTATAACCTATACAATGCTCTGGATCAGATCGCCTCTGCGTCCATCAGAACCCAGAAACGTGGGTTCGATGACGATGGTGACGGCTTGGTCGATGAAGACTTTGTAGGCTATACCTTCCCCTTCAGAGCGGCAAATGAACTGCCTATGGTGTTCAGCGCCTTTGGCTCAAAGTATATCCACCAGATGGGTGCCACTGATTTCTCCATTTTAAATGATCAGAATATCCTGGAGATCTGGTTTCCGCTGGGATTTATGGACCTTTCGGATCGCAGCTTTCCCAGCTATGCCTTTACCGCCCGTTATGATGATGATCATGATGGACGTTTTGACGAAGATGGAGCTCCGGTTTCCGAGCAGGATTACATTTCCTATTACTATGACTACTGTCCTTTCGGTACCAAAGGAGATCGTGATACAGGTGGATCAAGTTCCAGAAGCACGCACAATCCTCTGAACGTACGTGTACGTCAGATGAGCTACCAATGGAGCTACGATTATATTAAAAACCTGGTCTATGTTGAATTCAATATTACCAATATGAATCACGAAGATGAACTCATCGATTGCGCCATGGGTATCTATATGGACTGCGACGTCGGTCCTCAATCCTGGGACTCCACTAAGGCCGCAGACGATGTCTCCGGCTACGTAAAAGGCGAAGGATACGAATTTGCCTATACCCGTGATTTTGATGGCGATGGTGGTCTCACCACCGGTCTGGTAGGCGCTCGCGTCTGTACTCCAGACCCGGACAAACTGAGATTCCACTGTTGGTACTGGAAGGTGGGTGATGGACCCGATGACAGCAAAGCCTTGTCCTTATCTACCAGCAATCCGGCCACTGCCAATGAAAAATACTGGCTGCTCACAGGTCGCAATCCAAATAATGCCAAGTTTTCACCTCTGCGCTCTGAAGATCCGGATATCATGGAATTCGAACAGGCTTCTCCAAATGATACCCGTTTTCTCTTCTCCTTCTATGGGGCTCAACCGGGTACCCCCGATTATACCGATCCTGCCAAGCGCTGGAATCTGGCTCCGGACAAGACCATGAAGATCGTGGTTGCTGTATTCCCAGGTGATAACAAAGAAGACCTGAAACGTTCGGCTACTTGGGCCACAACGATATACGGACAGGCTCAAGATCTAATTTCTGTGATCTTGCCGGATACATTCCCTCACTACCAAGCCCCTGGTCCTCCTGACATTCCTGGCCTTTATGCCGAATTGAAGGAAGATGGAGATCGTATTGATCTGTATTGGGATAATCGCTCTGAATTCTCTTACGACGTTCAAAATGTCGTGAGCGGTGACATAGGTTGGCAAAGCAGAACTAGTGCTACCTTCATCCCCGGACTGGATAGTGATCCCACAGATTTCTACAACAACGGTTGGCCGGCTGATTTCCCCGAAGAGTTCAGAGCACCAGCTAATCCGAACGATCCGGAGTATCTATGGAATAATAACGCCAAGGTAAATCCCTGGACAGGCCACCGCTTGCGTCATGACTTCCAGGGCTACACAGTTTGGGGTCGTTCCGGTAGTGGAAATCGTGAAGATTGGGAAATGCTACGTCGCTGGGACAAGGTGGATACACCTGTGGACCTGGCAGACTATATGGTCAATCACTCTCACCCTCAGGCCGACACCCTGTACAAGAACTATGGCGGATATCTGGGTATTGATACAGGTTTGCCCAATTCTTCTAATGATCCGAATCCACTGAATCAAGGCTGGCAGGCCAGCGCTGCTGAATACGCCGAATTCTGGCGTTTGGATGAGAATTATGGTATGGCTCCCAATGGCACTGAGTTCAATGGCTGGCCGCTTTACGATCCGGACGAGGATTGGAGTGTTGAAAACCAGCTTAAAGCCGATCAGATTGCCCTTGATAACCCGATGCTGACCGATGATGAGATTAAGGCCCTTCAGGCCCGGATCTTCATGCACCCGCATCTGCAAGATAGACCCCATATCTTTGACCATCTCTATGAGAACAAGAAAATCCCGCTGCAATCATTTGCTTTCCCCGGAGGCGTCGGAGCACCGACTCCTAATGCAGAAGAGATTGAAACAGTCAGAAAAGAAAGACTTGCCCGCAGATACTATCAGTATAGTATCATGTACCCGCGTAAGGGTGTGGAATATTACGTTGCCGTTACCGCTTATGATAGAGGAATTCCCGAGAATAGCTTGGAATCCCAAGAATCCGGACGTGACGCTGATGCCAATATGAAAGTCTTCTTCCCTGGCTCTCTGGCGAGAAACAATATGGACGATATCAAGGTGATTCCTAATCCTTATATCGGGAGCAGCAAATTTGATGGACGTTATGATAACGACAAAAAGGGAGACAAGTCTCGCCGTTTGTGGTTCGTCAATCTTCCTCAGCGCTGCACCATCCGTATCTACACCCTGGCCGGAGATCTCGTGCAGACTCTGAAGCATGATGGACAGACCGAGACCGATATCGTAACTATCTCCAAGGCTGCTACCACTGGCATGGCTGCCGATGGCATGCATTCCTGGGATTTACTTACCAGAAACAATCAGATCACAGCCCCTGGCGTGTATCTGTTTAGCGTAGAAAACAAAGCTGACGACAAACTCAAAGTCGGCAAATTTGTCATAATCAAATAAGGGAGGAACTTTGAAAAAACAAATTATCCTGCTTTCCGCCTTAGCTCTGCTCTTGCTACCTCTGAGCCTTAGCGCCAAACCTTTTGGTAAGGTCGGCACTGTGGGTATGCAATTTCTAAAGCTGGGTGTGGATGCCCGCGCGATCGGTATGGGCGAAGCCTATACTGCCGTAACGGATGATATATCCTCCGTTTATTGGAATCCTGCCGGATTGGCTCCTTCCTTCCAAAATCAGGTCTTTTTCTCTCATACCAATTGGCCTGCAGATATTATGCAGGAATTTGCTGCAGCCACTTATACCACTGGTGTTTCCACCTTTGCTATATTTGGCACTGTGCTGCATATGGATGATATGGAAGTGACCGATGAAGACACCTTCGGGCACACTGGAGAGTACTTTACGAATAGTAATGTAGCCTTGGGTGTAAACTACGCTCAGCAGTTCACAGACAAGTTCTCTGCTGGCGTGGGTGTGAAATACCTGCGGGAAAACCTCTATGAATACAATGTAAATTCTTATGCCTTCGATCTTGGTTCCATGTACAATACCGGATGGAAAAACGTCAAGATCGGAATGACACTCAAGAATTTCGGCCCTGACTTTCGCTATCGTGTAGATAACGATGGTGATGGCAGTATCGATGAGGATCCCTTTGATCTGTTTGACAATGATGGTGATGGCCTGATCGATGAAGATGGCCCCGAACTGGAGTGTAAGATACCCATGCACTTCTCTTTGGGTGTCGCTGGAGACATCATGCGCGGCGAAAACACATACTGGCTCGCCTCACTGCAATTGGATAACGTGATTGACCGTCAGGAAACCTGGAACCTGGGCACAGAATACAAGCTGGGGAATATCTTCCTCAGAGCCGGTTATCAAATCGGTTTTGATGAAACCAGCTATAGTGCCGGTGCCGGATGGCAAATCCCCACCAGTCTCGGTATTTTCAATATCGATTATGCCTATACCGATATGGGCTTCCTTACGGAATCAATGCTTAAGAGCGCACACCGCGTGTCGCTGAAAATGAGATACTAAGAATAATGAATAAAATAAATGGAGGAACAATGAAAAAAGTTCTCTTACTCGTGTTATGCCTTTCTTTTATGATCGTAGCTGTCAATGCCAAACCCATGCAGCCAGATCATGCAAATAAGGCCCTGAAATCCCCCGAACAGGGCAGATTGGTCAGTCCTGGCCGTTATATGCCCAGCTATGAATTCACCAAAACTCCCACAGTTTTGCTGGAAAGTTATTATGACTATATGATTGGAAGCTATAATGGCATTCCTATCCGCAATATTCCCCTTGCTGAAGGCGGATATTTTATGACATTCCATGGCAAGCGTACAGCTGCTGGCTCACGCCGCACATTTTACGCGCATCTCGATGCCGCTGGAAACACCAGCAACATCAACGAGATTAGCCAGGTTACAGTTCATGAAGGTTACTCCACTCTGGGCGTAGACCCTGTAAGCGGAAAACCTTTGTACGCCTGGCATGCCAATGCCGATGCTGATGCGGAACTTGAAACCCAATTCACCTCTGATGCCTTTATGTTCGGTCTGTCCGGTCTCTTCAATGAAATTCAAGTGATTGTAGACAATCCCCTGGCAATCCTGACTTCTGTGGACAACGAATTCATCTGGCCTACCATTCAGATCGGACCTTCTCCTGTGGATGGAATGCGCAGAGTCTATGTGGCGAATCGTAATGCTGTATCCCACAATACTGGTGCCAAGCCCAGCGAAAACGTCCTCATTGCTTATGCAGATTTCAATGAAACTATGATCGAAGGTGGAACCAGTCTGGTGTGGACTCATACCTCTATTCCTGAGATGAACGAATGGAACCACGAGGACGAATGGCGTCGTCCTTTCCACTCACTTACCACCGACAATCTGGGCAATGTCTATTATGCCGGCTACCATTTTGCTTACACAGCCGATGAAGTCATTATAGCAGAGCCAGGTGTGGATATGTTTATTTGCCCAAACTACGGTGAAGGCACCTGGACCCGCGTGGCAGATTTTGGTCAGTTTCCTACCTATAATCCAGGTGGAACTCCTGGCGGCCCCGGTTACTTCCAGGGTGATGACGGACCTTATGCTGACAACGAGATCCATTGGGGTATCGTGAACTCCAGCCACTTGAATGCAGTTACTTCAAATAATGGCAAGATCATCTTCCCCGCACTGTACTCGGTGAACGCAAATACCGGTGGCTACTATCCTGATTTTCACACAGTGAAAGCTGTGATCTATGATACTGCTACTCAAGAATTTGCAATTACTGAAATCTATCCTCAGCAAAATCCAGAAGATACCCATAATTCAGCCTTCACTCCCTGGGATCTTGAAGCTCCTTGGGGCGTGCCGGAATATTACGAAGCTTCAGATGGTGAATTCTATCTCGACCCTGAAAAGATCTGGCCCTTCCCGCACTGGGATGATGCTCTGCATGGTGACTCCATGATGTTCCATTGCAACAACATCAAAGTAAGCGAACCCAACGATGATGGCCTGATGATTGCTGTATGGCAGGATGCCATGCGCGCACGCCTCTACAACAAGTTCCCGGATTCATACCCTGAACTTGCTCCTTTCTCCGATACCCCCGAAATCTATATTACGACCAGTAATGACAACGGATATCATTGGAGCGAGCCTATCATTATAAACAAAGTAGAAACTGATGCCTTTGCCGGTCTCAAACCCATGTGGGTGTATTCGGCTGATAAAGTTATCACCACCGGAATCACTCCTGAAAATCATATTATCGGCAAAATTGGCTTTATGTTCTATGATGATTACACTTGGGGCGCCAATGCCATCGTTCCTCCTGCTCACTCTGTGAACGACGGTGGAGCAGTAATGTTTACTGAAATGCAGATTGACTTCGGACCCGCCACCTCAAATCATAATGCTGTAGCTCCTCAGATTACCCGGATCCTGAATCAAAACTACCCGAACCCCTTCAACCCCGAAACCACTATTAGTTTTGATATGCCTGCAAATGGCAAAGCCAGACTGGATATCTACAACGTAAAAGGCCAGCTCGTGAAGACTCTCTTCGACGGCGTGGCTAGCTTTGGCAGAAACAGCCTGGTTTGGGATAGCACTGATAATGGCGGAAACGCAGTTACCAGCGGTATCTATTTCTCTCGCCTTACCACAGCCAATCATAGCGAAACCCGCAAAATGATGCTGATGAAATAATATAATAATAAGATGCTTTAAGCTCCGTGCGAAGGAGCCCCCGGCATCATAAAGTCTAAGCTATGGGGCACGGCCATTTGGTCGTGCCCCATCATTTTATGATTTCATTTCACTCAAAACCTGCCTCACCCAGCACGCTGCTCCTGGGCCCTCTCAACCCTCTCAACCCTCTCAACCCTCTAACCCCTCTCAACTTTCTGCCTCCAATCGTTCTTTTATAAAATAATGGAATAAAACCTGCATAGGATATCTCTTGAGAACAAACGCGTCCGAAAAATGCAATGCTGAGAACAATGTGATTGGTCTTATGGCTATACTGAATTGCAAGAAGGTAGGGCTCAAAAGTTCTCAAATAGTTGTGAAATTATGACTTGGAATCTACGCCAAGCTTTGATACCTAAGATATGAATATAATAACTGGAGGAACAGTGAAAAAAGTTCTCTTACTCGCCATTTGCCTTTCTTTTATGATCGCTGCTGTAAATGCACAACAGATGCAGCCTGATCATGCAAAGAAACCCCTTGAAAGCCCTGTACAGGGCAGACCGATCAATCTTAATCGCTCTGCACCTGATTATCAATTTACCCGTAACCCCACAGTTTTGTTGGAGAGTTACTACGATTACATGATTGGGAGCTATGGTGGTATCCCCATTCGGAATATTCCCCTTGATGAAGGTGGATATTTTCTTAGCTTCCATGGTAAACGTACCCCTGGTGGCTCACGCCGCACATTTTACGCACATCTCAGTGCCGATGGAAATGTCAGCAACATCAACGAGATCAGTCAGGTCACCAATCACGAAGGTTATCCCGCGTTGGGAGTGGATCCCGTGAGCGGAAAACCCTTGTATGCCTGGCATGCCAATGTGGATGCTGATGCCGAGCTGGAAGTCCAATTCACTTCCGATGCCTTTATGTTTGGTTTGTCCGGCCTCTTCAATGAGATCCAAACGATCATGGACGGTCCTATGGATGTCTTGATCGATGGAGTGGTGGCCTCTTCAAATAATGCCTTCATCTGGCCTACCATCCAGATCGGTCCCTCTCCTGTAGCCGGCATGCGCAGAGCCTATGTGTCTGCGCGTAATAATGTGTCTCACACCATCAGTACTGATCCCAGCGAGAACGTGCTCATTGCCTATGCAGATTTTAATGGGCCCATGATCGAGGGTGGAGTCGATCTGGAGTGGAGCTACACTTCTATTCCCGAATTGGACGAATGGAACCACGCTCAAGGTGATTTCCGCCGTCCCAATTTCTCCCTGATTACCGATGATCTGGGCAATGTCTATTATATCGGTTACCACATATTCCGTGCTGCTGGCGATGCCAAGCTTACTGAGCCAGAGATGGATGTCTTTGTGTGCCCAAACTATGGCGAAGGTACTTGGACCCGTGTATCAGATTACGACAGGGTCCCTACCTGGAATCCCAACGGACAACCTGACGGTACCGGTTACTTTGTCGGTGATGATGGACCTTATCCAGATGAAGATCTTTACTGGGGCATCATCAATTCCGCCCATTCGAATGCCGTCGCCACCGGCAATGGTAAAATCATCTTCCCCGCCTTCTTTGCGGTGATGAGTACTGCGAGCACTTACTATCCAGATTTTCACACTGTAAAAGCTATGATTTATGATCCCGCAACCCAGCAATTCAGCCGCAGAGAAATCTATCCTCAGCAGAATCCTGAAGACGACTATAACCAGGTTTACACTCCTTGGGATACCCAGGCTCCTTGGGGCGAGGCAGAATATTCTGAGGCTTCAGATGGTCAGTTCTATCTCGATAAAGAAACAATCTGGCCCTTCCCGCATTGGGACAGTGCCCTGCATGGCGATTCCATGATGTTCCATTGCGGCTACCTCAGATTGAGCGAACCCAATGAGGATGGCATGATGGTGGCAGTATGGCAGGATGCTTTGCGCTCCCAGCTCTACAACAAATATCCGGATTCATATCCTGAACTGGCTGAATTCTCCGATACTCCTGAAGTCTATATCGCAGTCAGCAGAGACAGCGGTATGCACTGGAGCGAACCCATCGTGCTGAACAAAGTTGATACTCCTGAATTTGCCGGCCTCAAGCCCATGTGGGTGTATCCGGCAGATAAAGTAATCTCTACCGGAGTATCTCCAGAAGGAGTTCCCTACGGTAAAATCGGTCTCATGTTTTACGATGATTACACTTGGGGCGCCCATGCAGTAGATCCGCCTGCCCACTCTGTCAACGATGGTGGCGCGGTGATGTTTGCTGAATTGCAGATTAATTTCGGCACCTCCAATGAAGATGGCACAGCGCCTCAGATCACCAAAGTGCTGAATCAGAACTACCCCAACCCCTTCAATCCAGAAACCACTATCAGCTTTGATATGCCTGCAAATGGCACAGCCAAGCTGGATATCTACAACGTGAAGGGCCAGCTCGTGAAGTCTCTCTTCGACGGCGTGGCCAGCTCTGGTAGGACCAGCCTGGTCTGGGACAGCACAGATAATGGCGGCCAAGCTGTTACCAGCGGTATCTACTTCTACCGTCTGAGCACCGCCAATCATCGCGAAACCCGCAAAATGATGCTGATGAAATAATATCATCTGACTATAGGATGCTTGAAAGCTGCTCTACAAAGTAGTTTGCTGGCATCACAAAACCTAAGCTATGGGGCACGGCCTTGCGGTCTTGCCCCATGATTTTTAGTAAAGATATAGACTGATTGTAGATATATAGGTCCTATGAGCTGCCTTGAGTGCAGTAAATAGCAGAATAGTCACAGGGATTGGCCGGATCAAAGGGATTGTCACGGATAAAGAGCATATTGGCCAGTGGATCCGATTGCGCCACTGCTGGATTGGACTCGTCTCGCGTCCATCTCTTTGACCTGCTGGATTGGATGCGTCTCGCGTCCATCTCTTTGACCTGCTGGATTGGATGCGTCTCGCGTCCAGTTGCAGTATTCGCCTCTTGTAGTCACAATCTCCTGCTTGCTTTGAAAGAATCCAGGTGGCGGTTTTTAACCGCCACGCCACGAGGATAGCCCGTGGGTCAAGACTCCTTTCTGGCCTTTCAAGGCCAGGCACCCGCAGCTATATGAACCAATAAATCCCAGGCTGTAAAAAACGGATTTTCTATTGAGGGATCAGGTGTCGTCCTGCGCTGCGCTCCGGACTCTGAATTCGATCTGCTGGTCACCCCAGCAGTCACCTGCTGGGCTATTGACATTCGCCTTTCGTCCTACCGGACTGGCTCTATCTTAGCTGCCACGCCAAGATATATTAGATCGCAAATCCTGTATGTATTTGATCTTTTCTCCCTCTCTCCAAGGCATCGATCATATCTTTATCTAGCCTTAATCAAGCGTTAAGAATTAACGCTTGATTAAGGCTAGATAGACATGTGATCAAGTGTCTCAAATGAGAAAGGAGCACCCCAGAAGGCTGGTTTATCCGCAGGATGAAAAAAACTCTCTTTGAGACTAAGCAGCTAAGCCCCTCAATCCCAAGTAGATGTCTAAAATAGCGTCTCGTTCTCGCTTTGCAGGTATTTTGCCTGGATAATACGGATTGGAATAGACTTGGGCACTTATTCACCTTAAAGTGTAAAGGAAGTAGCGTGACATGGGGAGAGGAATTGAACGGTCTCAAAAACTGCATAAGACTGCTCATCCAGAAAAAGCTTGACTGTAAAAGCAAAGCACGAAATAATGTAATTAGTCATTCGACTTTAGATAAATTGCAGGAAGGGAGAACTCAAAATGTTCTCAAATAGTCGTGAATCTATGACTTGGAATTTACACCAAGCTCTGAGACCCAAGCCATAAATAGAATTACTGGAGGAACAGTGAAAAAAGTTTTCTTGCTCGCAACATGCCTCTTTTTCGTGATCGTTGCCATCAATGCAACACAGATGCAGCCTGATCATGTAAATAGGCCAGCCGAATCCCCTGGACAGGGCAAACCGATCAGTCGTGATCGCTATACGCCCAACTATCAGTTTTCCAAAACTCCTACGGTTTTGGTGGAAAGTTACTATGATTACATGATTGGGAGCTACAATAGCCTTCCCCTGCGCAATATTCCCCTTGCTGAAGGTGGATATTTCATGACCTTTCATGTTAAACGGACCTCTGGTGGTTCGCGCCGCACTTTTTATGCGCATCTTGATGCCTCTGGGAATATCTTAAATTTAAATGAGATTAGTCAGGAGACAAATACGGAAGGCTATCCCACTATGGCAGTAGATCCCGTGAGCGGAAAACCACTGTATGCCTGGCATGCCGATGTCGATGCCGATGCGGATCTTGAAGTACAATTCACTTCCGATGCCTATATGTTTGGTTTGTCCGGACTCTTCAATGAAATCAAAACGCTTGTGGACAATCCACTGGATGTTTTGCTCGATGGCGTCGTGGCTTCTTCTGATAATACCTTCATCTGGCCTACCATGCAGATCGGGCCCTCTCCTATCGCTGGCATGCGCAGAGCTTACGTGAGCAGTCGCAATAGAGTATCTCACACGATCAGCACAGATCCTTGCGAAAATGTCCTCTTTGCTTTTGCCGATTTCAATGAGGCAATGATCGAGTCAGGAAATGATCTGCAATGGACCTATAGTTCTATTCCCGAATTAGATGAATGGAACCACAGCCAGGGCGATTTTCGCCGTCCCAATTATGCCTTCACAGTGGATGGACTGGGCAATATCTATCTTGCTGGTTATCACGTATATCGTGCTGCTACGGACGCCAAGCTTGATGAACCCAAAATGGATGTTTTGGTCTGCCCGAATTACGGAGAAGGCACTTGGACTCGCATAGCAGATTTTGATAATATCCCTACTTGGAATCCCCCCGGAACTCCTGGCGGCACGGGTTACTTTGTAGGCGATGATGGAGCTTATGCCGATGACGAAATTCACTGGGGCATCATCAATTCTGACCATTTGAATGCCGTTTCCAGCAGCAATGGCAAGATCATCTTTCCTGCCCTGTACACGGTCAAAAGTAATGCGAACACTTATTATCCTGCTTTTCACACGGTAAAAGCTGTGAGTTATGATACCGTAACCCAGGAGTTTAGCATCTCTGAAATCTATCCTCAGAAAGATTTCAATGACACGCATAATCAGGTTTACACCCCTTGGGATCTGGAAGCGCCTTGGGGTGTGGCAGAGCACTATGAGGCTGCGGATGGCGAATCCTATCTCCAGCCGGAAACGATCTGGCCCTTCCCGCATTGGGACCAGGATCTGCACAACGAATTGATGATGTTCCACTGCGGTAATATCAAGATAAGTGAACCCAATGCTGAGGGCATGACTGTAGCAGTATGGCAGGATGCTCTGCGCGCTCAGCTCTACAACAAATATCCGGATTCATATCCTGAATTGGCTCTTTATGCCGATACTCCCGAAATCTATATCGCAGTGAGTTTGGACAGCGGTTATAGTTGGAGCGATCCTATCGTGCTGAACAAAGTCGATACTCCTGAATTTGCCGGCATCAAGCCCATGTGGGTGTATCCGGCTGATAAAGTAGTCACCATCGGATATTCCCCTTACGGGGAACCAATTGGTAAAATCGGCCTGCTGTTTTACGATGATTACACCTGGGGCGCCAATGCACTGGATCCGCCTGCTCACTCCGTGAACGATGGCGGAGCTGTGATGTTTGCTGAATTGCATTTTGGCCCCACCTCAAATGAAGATGGCACAGCGCCTCAGATCTCCCGGATCCTGAACCAAAACTACCCCAATCCCTTCAATCCTGAAACCAGTATCAGCTTCGACATGCCGGCAAATGGCAGAGCTAAGCTGGATATCTATAACCTGAAAGGCCAGCTTGTGAAGTCTCTCTTCGACGGCGTGGCCAGCTCTGGCAGAACCAGCCTCCTCTGGGATAGCACAGATGATGGCGGTAAGGCAGTGACCAGTGGGATCTACTTCTATCGTCTGACTACAGAGCAGCATAGCGAAACCCGCAAAATGATGCTGATGAAATAGTGTCATATGACGCAAAACTGAAGTAATACAAGTATAGATACGAAACCCCCGAAGCCTGAACTTCGGGGGTTTCTGTTTGGGGACAATGCTTTCGTAGCGCTGTCTTCAGACGGCCCTTGCATCTGCTTTAGCGGTGCGTGCAAAAAAAATGAATAGTCACACGGATTTTACGGATCAAACGGATTAACACGGATTTAGCGGTTCGAAGGAATTAACTGGGATAAAGATTATATTGGCCAATGGATCCGATTGGGGCAGTGCTGGATTGCAAGCGTCCTCGTTTGCAGACCTGCTGGATTGGATGCGTCTCGCGTCCAGCTCTTTGATCTGCCACCTGTGGGCACAATCTCCTCCTTGCCTTGAAAGAATCCAGGTGGCGGTTTTTAACCGCCACGCCACGAGGCTACACCTGGATCAAGACTCCTTCCTGGCCTTTCAAGGCCAGGCACCCGCAGCTATATGAACCAATATACCCTGCACCTGTTTTGACTTTCATTTTTGATCTGTCCGATAAGCTTTAGATTGTCCTGTATCTTTCCTGATTCCAGCAAACTACCAATTATTCCCAAAGCAAAAATGAGAGTTAAAACAGGGAATCACGATATTGCGATGTCAAATCATCCGGCTATCTGAAATGCCGTTCCTACAGAACTCAAGCCATAGTGCAGCAGATGGTTGCTATCTGAAATATCGTGCCTACAGCACTCGGGCAGTTAACCTTAGGCCGTATTCTATCTGAAACATCGTGCCTACAGGACTCGGGCAGTTAACCTTAGGCCGTATTCTATCTGAAACATCGTCCCTACAGGACTCGGGCAGTTAACCTTAGGCCGTATTCTATCTGAAATATCGTGCCTACAGGACTCTTCGGGGGTTTTTGGTTGTTGGGGTTCTATCTAAGCGTTTCATGTAAATGTCATCACCCCAAGAGGCTCGGAATGATGTTCAATCAGGGGACAAGCATAGAACAGGTTTTCATGAAATATGGACTGTGTTTTAAACCATAAAAATTCCAACTATGTTTAACCAGAACGGAGTCCCTGCATACGTTAAAACGTTAAAACGTTAAATCGTTAAAACGTTAAATCGTTAAAACGTTAAAACCCCCAATCACCCTACTCAATCAAATCCGCCCTCAAGACCATTTTCTCCCAATCCATCTTATAAGCCACAAAGGTGAAAAACTCCGGGGGAGAGGTATCCATGCTCAGCAGAACCTGTTTGCCCCAAGGCAATACCTCCACCCGATATTGGCCATATACCACTGCACGCAGGATTCCTTCCAGGGCTTGGTGCAGCTTGTTTTCTTCGATGTATTTCAGCATCCAATAGCGTTCGGATTTTTGCACTGTGGCCCGGATCAAGTGGATGCGCTTTTCGATATCCGGGATCATACTTTGCAAGGCATCTTCTGTAAAGCTGGTTTGGCCGTGACTGATATGGTTTTGCACTTGCATTTGATTTACCAGATCCACAAATCTGCGGATGGGGCTGGTGGCATGCAGATAGGCATTGGTGCCGATTCCGGGATGGTATCCGGCTTTGGTATCCAGATAGGCAGAGCTGAGCTGGGTCTCATTCTCCACGCTGCCCATGCGGGTGATATTGCGAAAGAAAAGAGGCAAATCTTGAGCCACTGCATAATCTGCCAGGCTGCGGTTGTAGTGGATCATCAGTTCTTCGATCATCTGCCTGGCTTCGCTGTGTAGATCGACTTTTCGGGAAATCAGCTTGCCGTTTTTGAGGATAAAATTATAGATAAAGCGTCTGCCCTCGGCTCTTTCTTCGGGATCGCGCAGCTCTTTCAAGTTTTCAGCCATCTTACCCAGCAGAGAGAAGATGGGCTTGTCAAAGTCTTTGTCCACAGTCTTGTAAGACAGATTCTCTGAAATCCTGATCTTTTGGGCCACAAGCTGGGTTTTTCCGGGCCTCAGCTCTGCATCGAAATCTGTATAGAGGCTGAGCACCGGTTTTTCCTGACCTTGAACCAGGGAAAATTGGGCTTGGGAAAACTCCGGTGGCAACATCGGGATAGTGCCGGAAGCCAGGTACAAAGAAGACACCCGCTGCTGTGCCAGAGCAAAAAGCTCCTGTCCCGCATCCAGGTATAAGGCCAGATTGCTCACGTGGATGCCCAGACGAAAGCCCTCTACGGTATCCTGCAGGCTGAGCGCGTCATCAAAATCCAGGCTATCCTCATCATCGATGCAAAAGGCGCTGTGCTCCGCTGTGGGTAGATCATCGAATTTAGCTGGAGCTCTGGGGTAATCAGTATAAAAAGCAATGGGTAAACCAGATGCATCCAGAGCTGGATCTGGCGTATCCATGCAGTCACCCAAACGGGCCCGTAGATTGACAATCAAATCCATCGGCTCGGCACTGTGCGCGCGCAAGAGCCTCTGCATATCTTCGATCTTCTCGCCCAGCAAAATGTCTCTGAGTTCGGTGACCAATTGCAGTTTATCGCTATTCTGCACAGCGCTGGAGGAGCCATCCATATAGCTTGCTACACGCTGCAGATAGGTCTGGCGCTCTGCGCGAGCTACCTGCAAAAGTTGAAAGCTTTCCAGCTCTTCAGGGCTGCGCTGAAAAAAGAGCTCATGCTTTTGATAGTAGCGTTCGGGATGAGATTTTATGCTAAATAGCAGCGCAAACTTGGCGGCATCATCGTGCACTTGTTCCTGCTTCAACAGATCAGCAAAGGATAGCCCTTCAACCGGAATATTCGGCAGATCGGGACTTAAAGCCTGCACTTTCTCCCAAAAAGAAACCAAGCTTTCAGGCTCCAAGGTGAAGCGCGCGTCCGTAGTCAAAATTACCCGGCTACTATTGAGTTTAGCGCTGCTCTTGTCTTGATGGATAAGCTGCAAATTGTCCTGGATTTGTTCTGTGACCAAGGCAATCTGCAAGGATCCCTTATTATAATAAGCGATGATTGCTTTAGCAAAGCCGGTGGGGGAAGATGAATGCTCTTTCATTTATATATCTGCCTTTTTCTTAAGATTGGTAAATGGCGCCCCTGGGAAGAATCGAACTTCCGACCAACGGTTTAGGAAACCGCTGCTCTATCCCCTGAGCTACAGGGGCGCATTATCATAGTGCAATGTTTTTGAGGGGCAGCTATCCGTCAAGTTTACATTGACAAATCCTGTAGTTTGCTGAACTTGGGTTTCTGTAAATTATCGCAGACAAAAAGGATTAGATAAATGAAGATAGCAATAGTCGGCGCTACTGGTGAAGTGGGCCGGATGATAATAACCTGCCTGCAAGAGCTGAATCTAAAGCTTCAGGAACTGGATTTGTATGCCAGTGCAAAATCTCAAGGCACAGTGCTGTACTACCTGGATCAGCCCACTGTGGTGCAAGAGCTTAGCCAAAAATCATTGAGCAAACACTACGACTATGTGTTTTTCTCTGCCGGAGGCGGAATATCTCACGCTTATGCTCCAGAGGTCATACAAAGCAGCGAACTCATTATAGACAATTCCTCCGCTTTTCGCCAGGATCCCGCTATTCCTTTGGTGGTGCCTCAGATCAATGCCGAGTTGCTCTCAGGATATCAGGGCATCGTGGCAAATCCGAATTGCTCTACCATCCAGATGGTCTTGCCGCTTGCAGTTTTGGATCATGAATATCATTTGAAAAAAGTGATAGTTTCCACTTACCAGGCAGTTTCAGGAAGTGGGCATGGCGGAATTCAGACTCTGGAAAATCAGCGCATGGGATCGAAACTCAAAGGGATATATCCCGAACTGATTGATCTGAATGTCATCCCCCAAATCGGCGTATTTATGGATTCAGGCTATAGCGCCGAAGAAGAAAAGATGCATCAGGAGACCCGCAAGATACTGGCAAGAGAAGATATTGCCATCAGCGCCACTGCGGTGCGGGTACCGGTGAATTATGGTCACTCTCTATCCGTCTATGCCGAATTTGAGCGGGAAGTAGATCTGGACCAGGCTGCGAAATTGCTCAAAGGAGCTGAGGCCATTAAATTCCATGAGAATAGCTATATTACTCCTTTGGGATTGGGGACATCGAACCTGTCGCACGTTTGCCGTCTGCGCCTGGGTGTGGATCAGCATTCGCTGAGTTTCTGGAATGTGGGGCATAACGTCCGCATCGGGGCTGCTGCCAATGCGGTGAACATCATGCATGCCCATGCTCTGCAAGCGGGAAAGATTAGCTAAGGCTATGTTTGACCCCATTTTCTTGCGTCACGAGCTGCACAGAATACCCGAAATAGCTTATCAGGAACACCAGACCAAGGCTTTGATCATGAAGTATCTGCAGGAGCTGACCTCTACGCGCGGAGTCAAAGAGCTCTTTGAGATCATCGAATTTCCCGAATCCACCGGCATCCTGGTGGTCTATGCCGCTGGTGCTGAAGATGCGGATTATCAGCTCTTCCGGGCGGATATGGACGCTCTACCTTCGGATGAACAGACCGGCTGTGACTTCGCTTCCGGCCATGAAGGCATGATGCATGCCTGTGGGCACGATGTGCACATGGCTGTGCTGATGGGGCTGATCCAACGGGTGTGGATCATGCGTCCCAAGTGCAATTTGCTCTTTCTTTTTCAACCTGCGGAAGAAGGCGAGGGTGGTGCCGAAAGCATCCTGGCTACAGGGATCCTGCAGCGACATGCCATCTCTGCCGCGTTTGCTCTGCATGTGGGCAGCGATATGCCTGTGGGCACCGTGAGTTCAAAAGCAGGAATCTTTTTTGGCATACCTCAGGAATTCGACGTGAAATTTATTGGTAAGGCTGCGCATGTGGCTTTTCCGGAGAAGGGGATCAATGCCCTGAGCTCTGCGTTGGATTTCTTTACCAGCATCCGGCCAGCGATCGAAGAGCTCAAAAAAACCGAGCGAGTGATCTTTCATGTAGGGAAAATGACTGCGGGCAAAATCCGCAACATCATCGCCGATGAATGCCTCTTGCAGGGCACCCATCGCACCCTGAATGTGCAGACTAAGGAAAAGATCAATGAACTCATCCGAACCCATGCTGCGCTCGCTGCTGATCAGAGCCAGGCGCAAGTGGAGACGAAGTTCCTGGGATCCTACGATCCTGTGGTCAATGCTGCGGTTCTGGTAGAACGCTTGGCCTGCTATTGCAAGGAGCTGGGCTACGAATTTATCGAAGCGGAAACTGTGATGACCGGCGAAGATTTTGGCTTTTTTACTTCCATTTATCCGGGCTTGCTGTTTTGGCTGGGCAGTGGCAGCGATCAAGCGCTGCATTCACAGTACTTTTTGCCAAAGGACGAGTGTATAAATGTGGGGATTGATCTGATGTGGGCTTTGGCTACAGGGCTGACGATGCAGTCTGTGGAGTTTGCTGCAAACACAGCAGAAGCCTGCGTGCGATAGACAGCTCTTAAGGCCTCTTGCTATCGGCAAAATGACTGATCAGGATAAAGGCAATAGCCAGACTGGCACCGATGAGATTGTAGTAGAGATCTTTCGGATTGAAGGTCCGCCAGGACACCAGGACTTGGGCATATTCAAAGACAAAAGCGGAGAGTAGAACCACAGCGATGTAGAGGGGCAATTCAAAATGTTTAAACCACTTGTAGCCCCTGATCTTTCCCCAGATCCAAAGCCAGGCGTAAGCTAAAAAGGTAAAGGAATGTGCCAGGTAGTCCAGCCTGAAGCGAAAGAGCTGGTTGCTGCTCAGACTGTTTGAACCACTATTTCCGATGGGAATGAGATTCAGGATTAACAGACCGAGCACCAAGGCCCAAAACAGCAGTCTCGAGAAACTTGTTGGATTGCAGACGTCTCGTCTGCAGAGTGCGGGATGCGCTCTCTTTTTCAAGCCTACTCTCCCCTTTTCAAGGCCTCTGGCCTTGTTCGACACGAGACGTGTCGAATCCAGCAGCAGGCTGATGCAGCTTTACTGCTACCACTTTGATTCCTGCTTCTGTGGGTAGTATCAGCCTCAGTTCTTGTCCGTTCTTCTTATCCTGCAGCAGGAAGGGTATCATATCCTCAAAAGGAGTTTCATCCAGGAACCGGAAAGCAGCAGCCGGAACCGGATATTGACTGAGCCAATCCCGGTAGGCATTCCACTCTTCTTCCTCGATCAGGTCTGCCTGAAAGCTGTAGTCACAGGCTATATTCATCCCTAAAACGATGGCATCGCCATGCTTGATCTTATACTGGCTAGCTGCTTCCAAAGCATGGCCGAAGCTATGTCCGAAGTTCAGCAGCAGGCGCTCTTTGTGGTCATAAGGGTCTATCGCACAGATCTGCATTTTGTAGGCAGCGAAGCTCAGGATCAGATCATCTTCCAGCAGAAGCGGACTAGCAAAATCAGGCAGCAGCAAGTCTTCGCTTAGAAGAGAATACTTCAGCATCTCCGCATATCCCTGACGTAGCTCCGCTTTCGGCAGACTCTTCAGGAAAGGAGTATGGATGATGATCTTCTCGGCCGGATAAAAACTGCCCAGGAAGTTTTTGTAACCCAGATGATTGATGCCGGTCTTCCCACCAAGGGCAGCATCGACCATAGCCAGCAGTGTGCTAGGATATAGAATCAAGCGGCAGCCGCGTTTGAAGGTAGAGACTGCAAAGGCCGCCAGATCGCTGATAGTGCCCCCGCCAAAGACGTGGACGGTGTGCTGTCTGCCAATGCCATTTTCCGAGAGGAATTCATAGATTTTGAGGCATTGCCCCAGATTCTTACTGGTCTCGCCAGCCTTCAAAGCCAGGGTCGGCAGAGCTTCCTCAGGACTGAAATATTCAGGATAGAGCTTCAGGAGCCTGGCATCGCAAAGGATTACTCCGGATGCCGGATACTGGAAAGTAGCTGTTAGCTCGATGTTTTCTATTTTAAGGTATTCTGTATTCATATTTTACTTGGTGCCGCCTATCTGATCACGGCGATCTTGCCGCGTTTGGCCTTGCCATCCTGATCTGTAACTACATAATAGTAAACACCGCTGGAGACCAAAGTGCCGGCTTTGTTGCGTCCATCCCATTCAAAGCGGGAGAAGCTGTTTTCCTGCAGCTTGATCACCAAACCTCCGGAGGCGGAATAGATGTGGCAGTGGTTTTTGCCAATGGGCATGCTGTCTGCGGGCTGGTTTATGATCTGGACGGTGTTTCTGCCATCCGGTTTGAAGGGATTGGGAAAAGCCTTCAATTCCTTTAGCGATGTCTGTGGCTTCACAGTCCTGCCGATGGTCAGCGTATTCAGGCCTTCCGAACTTCCGATCAGGAGTCTTCCTCCCAAGGGGTCATAGCCAAAGGAGATGATCTGATTTGACAGCAGGGGAGAATTGCCCTGATAGTAATTCGTAAAGCGTTCCCGGCGAGCGTCATACATGCTCATGCCGTTATCCAGACTGCCGATCCAGATGCGGCCAAAAGGATCGCCATAGATCGCATTGGGCACGGTCTGGATGCTGCCAAAAAGTCGTTCTTCATCCACGTAATATAGGGTGTCGTTCTCCCATAGATTGCTGGCAAAATTGTAAATCTGGCGTTTGATATAGGCGCCATACTTGTACCAATTCTGTTCATCCCACATGTAAAGCCCGTTTGAGGAGGCGATAAAGTGCTGCCAGCCGCTGTATGGAGTCTCCACACTGGCCACGCCAAAGATGGTGTCGCCTCTTAGTTCCGGCACGATTTGGCTTAGCCAATGTTCGCCATCAGTTATGGGGACGCTGTCATCATTCCAGATCGAGAGTCCCGACTCTCTAAAGGTACCGAAAAAGTATTGCCGGCCGTTGTGATAGGCGCTGAAGACTTTACGTGCAGCACTGCCAGGTACCTGAAAGGAACCGATCAGATTATCTTCTTTATCAAGCATAGTGATTCCGCCATCAAAACAAAGCACCAGCATATTGTCATGCTGATCCTTGTAAATACTCGCGATGGTGTTGGTGAGCAGTTTGGGCGAATCTTTTATCCAAGCTCCCCAAGTTCCTGTATCCTCATTCCAGCGGGCGATTCCGTCGGTGGTCAGCCACAGCCAGCTTTCATCGGCATCATCATAGATGGTAACGCCAAAGCGGTTTCCGGTGGCTGCATAGCTTGACCACCAGGAGCCAAACCACTTGCGATTGTGCGCATCCACTTCGAGGGCGAAAATGTTATTGGAATGTAGTGGGCTATTATGAGTTTGATAGGTTCTCCAATGGCCATCGGCCAGCGAACTCACGCCCAGAGTGCCTTTGCGCACCACTTCATCTCTCTCTATGCCGCTACTAAACCAGAGGGTATTGTTTTGATCCGCTGCACTTCGGGTGATTTTGGGAAAGGCTATGCTATTAGGATTGAAGTATTCCCAGCTTTCCTGCCGGTATCTGGCAATGCCATCGCCCCAGCTACAAAAGTAGAGCTCGCCGTCCAATTCTTTGATCCTGGAGATCACATTGTATCCCAAACTTGCCTCATCCTGCATCCAGTGCGTAGCTTGAAGATCAGCCAGATCGATCCTGCTCAGCAGGGTATCATTTACGCTGCTATAATTGAGCAGACCCTCATTCCACTTGCCGTAGGCGATCCAGAGTTTGTCTTCAGCATCCAGATGCACAGCGGAGATAGTCTTTTTCTCATTCCCAAAAACCGTGCCGATACTTTGCCAGGCGGGATTACTGAAGTCCAGATCATGGTAATAGACTGAATATTCGCTACTTACGGCTATCTTCGTGTCATTAGCGCTTAGCTTGTAGCCGCCACCCGCGGGAAGGCCTGTCCCATCACTGATTGTATGCCAGGCGGAATTGATGGCCAGAGAATCCAGATGCACATAGCTCAGTCCCAGATCGTGCGCCAAAAAGAGCTGCCGGCTGCTGCTGAGCAGCATATCGGTGATGTTGTTATCGGGCAAGGCGCCACCCGTGGTAAAGCTGTCATATTGTTCTAAAATCAAGGGGAAATTGACCCCGGGCAGATAGTAATATACAGCCAGGCCCTGCGCTGTGGCAACCAGGATGTAGTTTTCGGATTCGATAATCTTGTAGACCCGGGGGGAAGGCAAACCCAGATCGCTGCCCAGAGCTTGCATGCCCGCACTGTTCAGGATGCTGATGCCGTCGAAACCAGAGCCCATCCACAGGCTTTGCGAAACATCGATCAAAGCGAGATTGCGAATGTCGTTTGAGACCAAGCCATCGCCGGTGCTAATCTGCCGTATTTGGCGCATTTCGCCAAAAGGCAAGGCGCTATTTCCCTGAATCTCCACCACTCCACCCCAACTGGAGAAGTAGATGCTATCTCCGCTTTTTTCGATATCATAGACGTGGGTGACGTTGTTTATAACCTGCCAGTTTTGGGCGAAAAGTGCGGCCGAGACCAGGATCATCAGAAGACAAAGGATATGTTTCATTTGTTTCGCTCCCTGCGCATCAAGATGTACGCAATTATTACGATTAGGGCCAGAAGAGTCGTCATTAGGGTAAACAGGATCTTCTTGTCAGTATAGGAAAAGCCGATGGCGATGAGGCCAAACAGCAAAGTGATAAAATACACGATCAACGAAATCGTGCGTTGAGAAAGACCAAAATCCAACATGGCATGATGGATATGCAGCTTGTCTGCGGTAAAGATATTACCGAAACGGATCCTTCTCACGACGGCCAGGAAAACGTCCAGCAAAGGGATGCCTAGCGCCACCAGAGGGATCATCATGGTCATGGAGGTGATGCCTTTGAATTGGGCAGAGCCAGCGGTGGAGATGGCCGCAATATTGAGCGCGATAAATTGCGTGCCCGTCTCTCCCAAAAAGATCCTGGCAGGATGAAAGTTATAGAACAAAAAAGCCACAGTTCCGCTGAATAAAAAGGCCGAAAGGCTGATCACCAGGAAGTTCTGCTCCCGGATGCCCACCACGAGCAGCACAATGCTGACGATCGCCGCTATGCCGGTGGCAAGGCCATCCAGACCATCGATAAAGTTGATCGCATTGATCACGATCACATACCACAGCACCGTTATCGGGAAGGACATCCAGCCCAGGATGAAATGCGAGCCCAGGGGATTGGTCAAAAACAGCACCCTATATCCGATCACGTACATGACCACGCCTATCACGATTTGCCCCAGGAACTTGCTTCTGGGCCGGCTTTCAAAGCGATCATCCAAGAGACCAAAAGTAAGGGCCAGAACCCCAACCGCAGCCAGCTCGAAAAAGAGCCGTCCCATCTCGCTATGCCGGAAGGCCACAGCGAAGATGAATTGCATCAGGATGATGGGCAGGGCGAAGCTGAGGCCACCTGCCTCGGGAATGCTGGTTTCGTGAATGCGGCGTTCACCGGGCAGAGCTACAATCCCATGCCAGCGGGAAAAGTGCAGGTTCAGCGGCATCAAAAGATGAGTCAAAAGCTGGATGGCTAGAGCCGCCAACACTATGTGCCAGATCATTGTCTGCCCTCATACACAGCGCGGTAGGCTGCTATCATGCCAGGATAATTGCTGATCTGCTTTACCCAGGCTAAGGCCTGTTTGCCTTTGTTTTTGATCGTTTCGGGATGCTCGGGGATGGAAATCAGAGTAGAAATCAGAGCCTCTTCATCGTCCAGAGGCAGTAGCCAGCCCACTTTGTCATTCACGAATTCCGCGATGGAGGAGATGTCGGATCCGATCACCGGCAAGCCCGCATGCATGGCTTCGATGATGCTGAAGGGCATGGCCTCCCAACGGGAATAAAGGATGAAGACGTCAAAGAGTTTCAGCCAGGGCGCTACATCGGAATCCCAACCCGGGAGCAGGATTCTGTCACTAAGCCGGTATGAGGCTACTATGTTACGGCAGAGCTGTAAATGCTCCCCATCGCCCAGGATGATAAACTTCAGTTTAGCACTTTGGCGGGCAGCTTTGCACAGGGCGGGGATCAGTCTCAGCACATTCTTCTGCTCGGAAAATCTGAGGGTGCTGCCGATGGTGATAGTGCCTTCAGCGTTCTCGCGTACATTTGCCACAGGCTCTTCTTTCATAGCATTGTAGATGGTCAGGGCTTTTCCGGATGGGACCACGCCCAGTTCGATCGCCTTTAGCCGGTCACAGTTATTCACGTATATCACTTTGTCGCAAAAGCGATTGGCCAATTTCTCTAGCTGTATATAAGACCAATGCACCAGCGCAGTCTGATGCGGCAAATAGGGTGTGCCATGTGCGGTATGCACTACCAGCGGAACTCTGCAGATTGTGGCCGCTATCCGTCCCAGTAGTCCCGGTTTGGATGAATTAGTATGCACGATGTCGAATTTATGCCGCTGCATTAGCCAGAGTAAATGCAAAAAAGTAACTTTATCCCAAGGGGAAACGGGATGCCGGAAGCTGGGCAAGGGGATGTAGTTCCAGCCTCGCTTTTGGACCTCATCGACGAATTCGCCACCGGGTTTACAGGCCACCCAAATCTCATAATCATCAGGCGCTAAGCCGTCCAAAAGATGCAGTGAAAATCTCTGTACCCCGCTCATCAAAGGCAGGAGCTGCAGATGCAGGATTTTCTTTTTCATGACTTTTGAAACCTCAAAGTAGCGGCATCGCCAGCCTTCACATTGGCAAAGCGGATGATGTTTTTATCGATCTTGGCCTTCATGCCCTGCACTTCATAGATCTTGGTCTCGCTGTGCACTTGCAGGCAGAAGTGATCGATATCATCATCAAAATACACGTTGATCGCGTACTCGTCATTTTCCACCGTCACCCGGCTACGTTTTTCCCACCACAGACTGAGTTCTTTGGCCGTGGTGGTCCAGGTGCTTTGGGATTTGATCAAAGCCAAAACATAGGCGTAAAGCTTGTGACAGTAATGAATATCGTTGTAAGAAGCCAGCGAGAAATCCAGGGAAAAGATACCATGCGTACGCAGGACTTGCTGGAAATAACTCTTGATCTGAGCCTTGGCATCGTCCAGAGCCAGGATCTTGTGTTTATTGACCCTAAGGTATTGATCGCGATAGGTGGTAGGAAGCAATAAATAGCTGGCTTTCCCGCCCAACCAGGGATGAAAAGGCAAAGTCGTCCCATCATAAAAGCCCGGGGAATCCTTGAAGGCCGAACTCTGACTATACAGAGGATGAATCTTCTCATGCAGTACGCGGATTTCTGAATTGCTGTTATAATCCATTTGCCGCAGGCCAATCTGCTCCCGGGCCAATTGGTGCAACATCACCTGTTTGCGGCTGAGCATCTGATCCCGGCTGATCTTGTCATTGGGCAGCAGCAGTCCGATATCGTTTCCGCGTGCCATGATCTGCTGAATCTCTGCTTGCAGATCGGCATCTTCCAGACCGTAATCCAGATCTTCGCATTTGTCGGTGCCCAGATAGAAGGTGGAGTGGCAGTCATTATCCCGTTCCATGGCCTGAAATTCGTCAAAATTCCAATACAATTCATAGTTCGTAAAGAGGTACTGCAATTTACCCCAGAGCGTGTGAAACCACTGCTGAATCTTTAAGGTAAAGAGCAGGTAAAAATCATCTGCCACCGAGAGTACCAGTGAGGAGAGGTCCCATTTTTGCAGATTGTCCACCGTGTGCGAAAGCAGCACTGCCATCGTCTGCGCTTCCGGCCACTTGCACTTTTGAGCCAGGGGAATCTTTTTATTTTGCGCATGCTCTTTGAGCATGGATTCCAGCAGCCACAAGAGGCTATCCACCGCAGGGATATGGCGATAGGTATAGAAGGCGCTTTGTTCATCGTCAAAGCGCTGGTTGCCCTCATGGGAGGGATAATAGCTGCGCTCCAGCCCCGCCAGATGATAAAAGATATTGCCCACCAGATCAAAATTGATCTTACCCCCGCTGATCTCCTCATCAATGTAGTTTTCTGCGATATTATTAAAGCTGCGCGTGCTGATGATGCGGGTGGGGTAGAGCAGCTTTTCCTCTTTCAAGTACCGCCTCAGGCTTTCGGAATTGAATCCACCCGGCTCATATAGCTTTACATCGCAAGTGATAAAGATCGTGGCCACATGTTTGGCCAGAGATTTGATCTGTGCTTCATCCGGCTCGCTAAAGCTATACAGCACCACGATATCATTTGGTTTCAGCTCCTCTGCCTCACTTTCATAACGGTGCGATAGCCCCAAGCTATGAAAGATAAAGTCAAAGCTGTATCGTATTTCTTTGGCAAAGCGTTCTAATTTATGGTCTATAAAGATAGTTATCATGCAAGTTACAATCCACCAGTTCAGTTTATGCCACGATATTGTAGCAATTATTGGAGTCAAGGAGTTTGTTTATTAATTGAGAATTGAGGATGGAGAATTGAGAAATGGGG
>JAJBAW010000076.1 GCA_020532545.1 Candidatus Cloacimonadota bacterium
TTGATTTCGGCATTTTCTTCCTGTAATAAGACCAGGGTTTCGAGGTGCTCCGGCAATTTGCGGCTTACATCGATTTTCATGGTTACTCCTTTTATGATTGTACTTAAAAATCTTCTGATAAACTGAGATAAATCTGCGGTTTGCTGATCTTGGAAAGATCGGTAAGCCAGGATACATCCAGCTTCAAAACAAAATAGCCCAGGTTAAATCTGGGGCCAAACCCATAACTCAGTTTGACATCTTCCAGGCGCCCATTTACAGAGCCTCGGAACTTCTCATCATTGTCCCATACTGCGCCCATATCCACATAAGCTGAGCCGCGGATATTGCTCAGGACCAGAGGGAGCGGGAAGGCTATGGACATGTAGTCCAAAAGGGGGAAACGCAGCTCCGCACTGGTCAAAACCTTACGATTGCCGGCCAGATTTTGGCTGAGGCCCCTCACGCCATGATAGCCGCCCAAAGCAAAACGATCCGGGCTGGAGCCGGTACTGATGGCTGCATTTGCCCTCAGAGCTATGCTATAGCGCCGGCTAAAGAGGAAGTATTTGCGCAAATCCACATAGTTCGTGAGGTAATCCAGGTCCTTTTTGGCAAAGCTTTTGCGCAGGGTGTAGATGCCGCGAAAGCCCAGAAGCGGCCCCGTGGAGCCATACAGCGAGTTATCAAAGACCAGGCTGAGTCCTGGCGCATAGGCGATGTCTTTGGATTCATAAACGTCTTTAATCCACTCTTCAGCATCGTAATTTTCGCGCGGCAGATAGTCTTGATGCACCTCATACTGATAGAGCATATTGTCGAATTCCAGGCGGGAAAAGCGGCTGAAGGGGTAACGCGCCAGTCCGTAGAGTCCGGTTTGACGCTGGCGGACGCGCCAGTAATCGCTGCCTTCGGGTCTGTAAAACCGGTAGTAGGTTTCGTTGTAAAGATTGTAAACGCCAATGCCATAGTCTATTCTGCGTTTCAGATAGAGATAGGATAGCACGATATTGCTCTCATCCAGTCTGTCGCTGATGCCCAGGCTGATGCCAATGCCGTGATCTCCCATCAGATCGCTCAGTCCCAGTTCAATGCTGCCCACCGCGCCATAGGCATTGGAATAGGCGAATCCGCCCCAGAGGCTGTCCAAAGCGAAGCGGGGTCTGTATTTGCGTATGGCTGGCGGTTGCTCGGCACTTTCCTGGGGACGGGAGTCCCAACTGAAGTTTGTGGCGATCAGAGTAGTATCCGGAACAGTTGGTTCAAAGCCGCTAAAGAAGGGCCGACGGGTGTTCTGGACGCTGCCGCCACCCTTGGGCACGGGCTTTTTACGCACGATGCCATAGCGGTCGAGAGCGCTAAAATCCACCCTATCCAGCAGGTCATACTGCTGTTCATAGAGGGTGGCCTGCGGGTAAGGCCGGTACTCCAGGTTCTTCAAAGGGTTATTGCCAAAGAAGATATCCCAGGCGCCGTCAAAGTAGTTTGAGATGAGGAGATAGTTCGAATCCTGCGAAATATCGCCGTTGAAGGTGCCAGCCAGGACATGGGTCAGCGGCGCGATCTGTTGCTGCTCAAAATCCAGGATTTCATAGTTCGTGATCTCATCGCGGGCAGAAACGAAGGCCAGTTTCTTGCCGGAATCCACATAGGCGGGCTGCGTGCAATCAAAAGGCTCTTTGGTGATCTGCATGATGAGGTTTTCGTCCAGACGGTACTCAAAGATATCGTGGCTGGTATTGGCAAAAAAGCCGTAACGCTGGCCTCCGGGGATCTCATCGCGCTGGGAGCTGAAAGCTATGCGGGAGCCATCTGGAGAAAAGCGGGGCTGGGCATCGTAAAAGCTATCATCGGTAAGCTGTTGCAGCTCCTTGGTCTCCAGATCATAGAGGTACAAGTCTGTCTGCATATCTTTTTGGGCGCTGATCGCAATCTTCTGCCCATCGGGCGAAACATCCACTTCAAAGATCGAACGAAGCTGAGGGATATCCAGCGTACGCACGATCTTCTTCTTGTCCACATCGAGTATGTGAATCCTGTCTCCCTCTGCAGTTTTGGCACTAAAAGCAATGCGTTTGCCATCGGGAAACCAGCTCAGATTGCTGCGCATATAGTAAAATTCTTCCATTTTCCCGCTGGCTTCGCCGGTGATGATCTTTTTGGCTTTGGCGATGCCGTGGGTACTGCCCATCCAGATGCTGTAACGGGCTCCGGCATTGGAGAAATAGGCATAGCGCGAGCCGTCTGGAGAAAAGCGAGGTGAGAAATTGAAGTAAGAGCCGTCCTTTTTGTGATCAGTACGGCGTTCATAGACTTCCTGGGGGATCTTGTGGGTATTGATCGCGGGGAAATAATCGCGTTTGAGCTGATAGCGCCAGCGCGATTCCAGATCTTCAAATTTGATGCCGAATACACGTTTGGTAGCCTCTTCCAGGCTCTGCATGGTGCGCAGCGAATAAAAGAATTCGCTCACTTTTTCGCGCCCGTAAGTATCGGCTATATAGGTGAGAAAGCTTTCACCCAGGCGATAGGCCAGATAGCCGCCAATGTATTCGATTTTGGGCAGCTTGTCGTTGACCACCATGTCCAGAATGAACATGTTATTGTACTCATCTTCGCCACCGATGGACAGGAATTCCGGCAAACCTTCCGAAAACCAGAACGGAAAAGCGGTGGGACGCAGGGCCTGAATGGCATTGGTCACCCTATCGTCCAAAGCGTTGATGTAAGCATGGGTCAGTTCATGCGCCAGCAGCTCCTCAAGATTGCTGTAGCTGCCGTCGAAGGGCACCACCACGCGATTGCGCAGGCTCTCCGTAAAGCCGCCTACACCTTCTGAGAGCAGAGGGTAGATGATGTTCGTCACCTGAAATTCGGTGCGGGTAGCATAAAATATGATCGGGATGCGGCTGAGCACCGGATACTTCAGGTCGTTCTTGAGATAATAGTAGATATCCTCGGCCATCAAGGCGGCGGTTTTGCCAAATTCGTCTTCACCGCGGGGGAAATAGATATCAAAGTGCATGGTTTTCAGCACAGACCAATCCTGCGCTGTGGCGTTTACCTTGTTTTGTCCAAAAGTCTGGGCACACAGCAGCCCTTGAATCAGGAGCAGGATGGCGATGAGTAGTTTTTTCATATATTCCTAAAAGATAGAGAGTTTCACGTATTTGCGGGGATTCGCTTTGATATCAGCAATCAGGGCATCGAGTTTATCGATGGAATTGAGTAGTTTTTCGTATAAATCGTCTTCGGTGAGCAGTTTACCGGCGCTGCCCTTGCCAGAAGCGAGGGCGTCTGCACTGTGATTTAGCTTTGCGGAAAGTACGCTGAGGCTATCCAAAGCGCTGTTTACCTTGCCCAGCACTGCCGGAGTAAGCGCGATGCTTTCCCGTAGCGGTTCTCTGTTTTCTGCGACGAAGCTATTCACCTGCATGGTAAGGGAATCCACTCTGCCGATGGCGGTGGAAATATCGCCTTTGAGCTCCGTAATGGTGCGGTTCGCAGTGCGCATGGTGCTGCTGCTGTCTTTCAAAAGTCTTTCGCCTTGATCGATGAGGCCGCCTTCTGCACCCACATCGGCCAGGATGCCATCCAATCGGGATAGCAGCTCGGTAGCTTTGGCGATGATGCTCATCATTCCGGAAGGCTTTTCTCCCCTCTGCACTTGGGCGAGATCCAAGTATTCGCTGCTGGCTGCAGGCTGGATATTCAGGCTTTTGCTGCCCATCAAACTGTCTTCGATATAAAACCTGCTGCCCACTGGAATCTTAATTTCTGTGGAGATTTTGCCCGCCACCAAAATGCCGCCTTCGTGCATGCTCACAGTCTTTACCCGGCCTGCTTCCATGCCGCGAAACATGATCTTATCGCCAGTTTCCAGGCCGATCACATCGCTAAAGAGTACTCTGAGATTTTGCTGCGCTTTCATATTCAGGCGGTTTGTCAGCCAAAAATAGCCGAAGAAGAGGATGAGAAAGATCGCCAGAGTCCAGAGGCCGGTTTTGATCCTGGTGCTGCGCAGATGCTTATAAAACTTTGCCACGATTCCTCCTTCTTCCCTTTATGTCTTGAGCTTTTTCTTTTCCGCTGCGGGAAAGAGTACGTTGTTGAGAATCAAGCGGTAACCGGGGGAGCTTTTATGCAGGTCCAATACGGTTTCCGGATCTCCCACCATGTGTTGATAATCCTCCGGATCGTGACCGCCATAAAAGGTGAAGGTGCCCTTGCCGATATTGCCGTGGATGTATTTCACATCGCTTTGGTTCGGCACTTCAGCCAGGATGATCACGCTTTTCTTGACCTTATCCCGGAAAAAGGAGGTGGTTTGTCCCAAAAATCCATCGATGATATTGGTATGACACTGAGTAAGCATAGTGGGCACGGGGTCATATTTTGCCGAAAAGTCAAAGAGCTGGAAGTAATCACCTTCAGCTCCCCTGAGACGGCTGTAATCGCTGGCGTCTATATCGGAGAATTCATATTCAAAGGGATTGGTTTTGAGCTTGAAATTTTCAAAAGCGAAACAGCGCTCATAATCCAGTTTGCTCTGGTATTGGGGGTCGATGCCATCGCCATCGATCACGGCATCCACTATATCTATATCTCTGGCAGCCATAGCGATATCGAAAGTATCGGTGGCAGCGCACATGGCAAAGAGGAAGCCTCCGGAAACTACAAATTCCCGGATCTTTTCCGCCACAGCATGCTTGAGCTGCCAGACCTTGTCATAACCAAATTTTGCTGCCATGGCTTCATTGACTCTCACATCAGTCTGGTACCACTCGATATGGCGGTAGGAGCCGTAAAACTTGCCAAATTGTCCGGTAAAGTCTTCGTGATGCAGATGCAGCCAGTCATAATCGTTGAGTTTGCCTGTCAGCACTTCATCGTCCCAAAGCCGGTCATAATCAATCTCGGCATACTCGAGAGCCATGGAAACGGCATCGTCCCAAGGCAGAGTATTGGGCGGAATGTAAACCGCAATTTTGGGCTCTTTTTCCAGTGTGATAATCTCCATATTCGCTTCCTGAATCTCCAGACTGATAGCGGCAACATCGGCGGAAGTCACATTCTCATAACGGACTCCGCGGATATTGCAGATCGCGATGATGGAGGGCTCGGAAGGCAGCAGAAAACTGCCACCCCGGTAATTTAACAGCCACTTTACCACCATCTGCTCTTTCAGCCCGGCAAAAGCAACACCATAGGCTTTGAGGTGATTGCTTTGCGTGCGATCCATTGGGATCAGAAGCTCAGCCGAAAGTCCGGTGCTCAGCAGCCCCAAAAGCAGCAAAAGGATCATAGTCTTCAGGCTCAGCGTGGTAAAATCTATCTTCAAACTGTACTCCTATAGTATTTTAAGATTTGTAAACAATTATCTGTCAGATTCCTGCATAAGCCCGTAGGGTGTCAAGCAAAATCTTCAGGGAGGAGTGAAGCTTGAGTTGTGGGACTTACAAAGCCTTACCCAAATCTACAAATGAGTATCACCAAATATATGTGGCTTATTCTTTTTTTTGCTCTATATAACTAAGTATCTCAACTTTGTCCTTGACTAAAAAAGACCTTTAAGTAAGTATGACGTTCTGCTTGTACACACAGCATTGGCTGTACCAAGCATAGAGTGATAATCACTGATAAAAGTTTTGCTAAGGGGATGATTATGATGCAGTTGGAAAAAATGCCCTCTCTAACAAGCAAGATATTTCAAGAAGAAGTAGTCTTGTTACCAGGCACAAACGAGATGTTCGAGCTTGAGCTGGCATATATGGAGTATAACTCCCTACATAAAAGCGAATTCCTTAACAGAACGGCATATATCAAGTCAATTAATGGCGTATTATCCAATCACTATCAGTTATATAGCATCCCAAAAATACTTGAAAATAGTGGTGATTTGATCGAGGATGGGAGTAATTACTCTTCAGGATATGCAAGTCATGGGTTGTTTCCATATCGAGGCAAGTTTCATCCCCAGCTAGTTAAAGCATTATTCAATATTGTGGGGGTACAAAAGGGTGAAACCGTTCTTGATCCGATGGCTGGAAGCGGGACAACCAATATCGAAGCTTCTTTAATGGGTTTCAATTCATATGCTATAGATATAAGCCCATTTTGTCAGTTTATGATTCAAACTAAGTATCAAGCCTTAAGCATCAAACTACCAATGCTGGAGTATCTACCTTCGAAGAATAAAGAGCTTTTTGATTTTTATAGTAAGGGGGATGTCTTTGCACGGCTTGATAGTATCAATGATGTTGAAAAAAGAAAGGTATACAACCTAGCTTTTCTGGCATATTTGGATGCCTTAGGTTATTCAAAACGTGTAAAAATGTCAGGCCACGAGAAGCTGTTCGAAAGAGTGCTAGCTAAATACTATTTGGCTATTAAAACCCTATTGCTAAATAAGTATTACTCCATAGATGATCTTGGAAACATGCAAGTGCTTGTTAATTCGGATGCTATGCGAACAGATCTTCCCGATAACGGGATAGATTGCGTTGTTACCTCGCCACCCTATTCTTTTGCGATAGATTATATGGAAAACGATAGAGATCAGCTAAAGTTTCTTGGCTGCAACCCTGATGAAATCAGAAATAAAATGATTGGGTTAAAAGGAAAAAGCCGAGAAGAAAAACTAAATAACTATTTCAACGACATGAATATCGTATGTGCAGAAATCGCGCGTGTGCTGAAGAATGGAAAGTACTTTATTATGATAATTGGCTCAAATACGAATCAAACTGGTGGAATCAGATTGGAAAACACTATAATTAAATCTGCTGAGAGCTTCGGGATGCCTTTGGTACATAGCCTTCTGAAGCCAATCAGAGGTATGAGGAATACAATGAAAGAAGAATTTGTATTAATATTTAGAAAGGAGCATTAAATGGAAAAGACAAGATTAGATAAATTTGACACTGTAATCAACTTAAACACCTTCTACTTTTTGGATGAAACCTTCGAAAATCAGTATGAAGGGCATATAACTGCGTTAAAAGATACATTGCTCATGGTGAGACAGAAACTAAATGAGCAACAAGGCAGCCCTAATGCTAAGGTTATCTTCGAGGAACTGCTATCTAAAGAGTATGGTCTTAGGGCATTATTGGCTTTGTCTGGTGTGTCTAATGAATCTTTGAAAAGAATTATTACACTTATCCGCATTGTAGATGATGCTGAATTGTCAAAGTTGGTCAATAAAGACAAATGGCCAGTAGATAAAGGTAACAACCTTAGTGAATGGGGGGATGCTAAAATTGCTTCTTTAATTAAGGAAAATAATGATTTCGCTAAGGGAATATTAAATTTGTTCTTTGAGGGATCTACGATCCCTATATTATCAAGGACCATACCCTTATTTGAATTGAACAAATTCAGAATGGGAAAACTCAAATTTGAAATCCCCGAGCTGATAGATACAATTGTTCGCTATAAAGAACGGGGTAGTCGCTCAGGCATGGCAGATAACAATGCTGAGAGGACAATTAGGGATACCTTAAAATCTTTGAATGTAGATTATCAATCGGGTGATTTAACTGATCTGATTGCAAATGCACCAATTCGGAAAAGGACTATGGATTTTATCATCCCAAATAAACAAAATCCCAAAATCATTATCGAATGTTCCTATCTGGTAACCACTTCTTCTGGCCAGGGCGATAAATCAAAAACTGAAGTGTCGGTAAGAGGGCTTATTAATGAACACTATCCCAAAGCTAAATTCATTGGTTTCGTTGATGGTATAGGTTGGTATGTAAGGAAAAGTGATTTAAATAGAATGGTTACTGCTTTTGATGACGTATTCACATTTCACAAAGATGAGTTAACTAGATTTGAAGCTTATATAAAAAACGTCTTAGGGCTAAACGAGGATGCGAACAATGCTAAATAGTATTAATACCATAATTCAGGGAGATTGCGTAGATTTGCTGAGGAAGTTACCGGATAGCTGTGTAGACATGACATTCGCAGATCCCCCTTTTAATTTAAAAAAAGGTTATAATAGTTATAAAGACAGCTTGAAATTCCAGGAGTACTTGGACTGGTGTTCAATATGGATATCGGAAATGGTTCGGATAACAAAACCAACTGGCTCCATTTTTGTGCATAACATTCCCAAATGGCTTATATATTATGCCAATCTTCTTAATAAGTCATCCCATTTCAAGCATTGGATAGCATGGGATGCACCAAGTTCTCCAATGGGAAAATCACTGCAACCATCCCATTATGGTATACTATTTTATACGAAACAAGAGAAGGGATCCAAACTTTATGAGTTAAGGTATCCACACAAAAGAGACAGAAAAACTGGATTTTTGCAGAAAGATTATGGAGGGAAAAAAGACCTTCTGCACCCATATGGACCGCTGGTTTCTGATGTATGGACAGATATCCATAGGATCAAACATAACTCTAAACGGGACCCACATCCTTGCCAACTACCGGTGCATTTGTTGGACAGGCTTATTCTTATGACAACAGACGAAGGCGATACGGTTCTTGATCCTTTCTCAGGAACCGGAACAACTGCTATTTCTGCTAAAAGATTGGGAAGGAACTATATTGGATTTGAGTTGGATAGCAAGTATGTTGATATTTCCAAGGAAAAGCTAAGCAACACACTTCCAGACTTTAAAATCGGGAATTCTTGTGTGAGCTTTTACTTAAATGACGTTATTACAATTAGAGACAAGGATTGGATAGAGATAAAGGAATATTTTGACATCCCTTCTCCCATAAGGGCAATTGATCAAAAGAAAATCTCTCTTAAGCACCTTGCCGACATGCCTTTAACGAAAAAGCGAAAAGTAAATGATGCTCAGCTAACAGTAAGAATGTAGTTTTGTGAAGGGGTATTTTATAGGGTCAGGTCTTCGCTACCGACAATAAAGCATGGGTTTCGAGACTATATACCATGAGCAAAGCCGGGCAAGGTACCTCCGATTCAGTTCGTTTACCCTTCTTTTTATTAGTCCATTCCATTCTCCTTATCTTTGGTTTTGGTGTCAACCTATATAGGACGCTCACATCCCCCCGTTTTTTAAACAGGGTATGATAAGTTGGTTTCCTTCTTGCCAAGAGTGTATCCACACCAATCGTTCTCGTGCGGTCGATTACAAATACGCCCCACATGGAACTCATGATTCCGAGAATGATCAGGGTTGCTATGAAGCGTTTCATGATATCCTCCTAACGGGTTTTGCATATTTTAGTTATTTGGCTTGAGCCATATTGGTAGCGGAGCAGATATATCCCTTTGGGACAGGGTTTTCCCCCGCTGTCTTTACCGTCCCATACAGTTTCACCTTTCGTCAGTTTTAGAGAGCGTATTAACTGACCCTTGATATTGAAGATATCAACATTGTTATCAGTGCTAGGACTTTGAACATCCTGTTTGATTTTGATTGTGACTTCATCTTTCATCGGATTCGGATATGCCGATATAGTGTTTACAGGAGGAGCCTGGACCTCGTCAACTATTGGCAATTGCCCATTGGGCAAGAGCTTGGTTATGACTTGTGATCCACGCAGTCCCCCGCTCCAAGCCCAATAGATACAATTGTCATTGTCGAGTGCAAGTAACGCTGCCGATGCAGAGCCATATCGCTCCACTGAGCTAAAATTGGATCCCAGTTGTTCCCATGACCAGTTTAATTCTCCGCTGTAGGTCAAACTTAGTAAAGTGCCACCACCAATAATCTTACCGCATAAATATATATTATCTGTCCCAAGTATCATTGAATCTACTGAATACAGATTACTTCCGGATATGCTAAATAGAGGTTCAAACACTCCGTTTTCAAATCTATCAACGTGAATGCTTTGATCGGGATACTCATCCATTGCATAAGCTATAATGTATGATGGGCTATTGAGTTCTCTGCATATAGAGACATTTAAACCCTGATATTGTCCCGGTAAATCAAATCGGTTAACAAGCGTGCCATCCGGATTGATTTCCAAGATAGAGCAGTTAAAAGAGTGCAATCTACAGGCAATTAGGATATTGCCATTATCCATCAGAGCCAGATCATAGGCTTCAGCTTGATGATATGGACTATCCGGATCAACTGGCCAGAAAGCAGTGGCCAGCGTATCTCCCGCACTGGAAAAGCGGAAATAGCAGGCAGACGACAGCTCATAAAATATATAGTCTTGGTAAGCCTTGCCCACGGCGACAATTTCATTGTTTGGGGTGCGTAGCGCCTTGTTGAAGCTTTTTGTGTAATAAGGTATATCCATATCTATAAGAACAGATAAGGTGGCAACCACCCCCTCACTATCTATGGTTCCTAAGCTAATCTCACCCCCAGTCCAGGCGAAGATAAAGGTTACGGTATCCTCTGCATCAATATCGACTCCAGTAATTGCACATGATGGAAAACCACCGGGGTTCAGCCATTGCCTCCAGAGCAGATTGCCATCAGGGTCAAGCTTGGTGATAGTTGAATAATAAGTGCACCACTCGTCCTCAATATCATCAACGTTCGACAATACTACTACACTGTTATCGGAGCATACAAAAATAGATCTGGAAGCTATAGCATTTACTGGCAGGCTCTCGCTATATACATACCCGCTTTGAGAATAGGCAAATCCGCCTATTAGCACGATAAACATAGTGAAAATCAATCTCTTTAGATTAAACATTTTAGTATCTCCTTGCTCTTAGAGCTATTCATGTTTTTTCAGGACATTTCGGCAAGTCTTTGCCACACACTTTAGATGTTTAAAGCTGATCTCAAGTAACAATATCAAGCAATTACATAATAAGTTAAGCCTCAATTTCCTGTCCAGCTATGTTTTTCATAATCAAATCTATCTTGCGATGAGACTGTTTAGTGTCATTGGATAATGTAGGGGCGTTGGGCATAAGGCCCAAAACCTTCCGTTGATCATAGTTTGGAAATTTGGGAAATTTGGGCGTTCGGCCCAACGCCCCTACACCGATACAGCAAAGGCGTCCGCCTGGTATTCATCTTTGCGGGAAAGTGCATTCGTGCCCAGCCCAATGATCATCTGAGCTGGCATACAAGG
>JAJBAW010000013.1 GCA_020532545.1 Candidatus Cloacimonadota bacterium
CCTTGTCAAACGGACTCAGCCGTCCCCTGGCAGGCTTTATCAGCGATAGGATCGGCATCCTGAAAGTTATGCTGGTGGTTTTTGCCTTGCAAGCCCTGGTGTTTCTGGCTTTCCCCTTTTATGTGCTCAGCTTTTCCACTTTGCTGATTGCGGCCGTAATCGTGGGCTTGGGGCTCGGAACCGCCCTCTCCCTGTATCCGGTGCTCACCTCAGAGTGCTTCGGAGTGGAGCATCTGGGGGTGAATTATGGGCTGGTATTCTCGGCCTATGGCTTTGGCGCCATTGCCATTCAGGGTGGAAGCTGGGTGCGTGATATCACGGGAAGCTACACCGTTCCGCTGCTTTTGGCAGGCCTCTTATCCACCGTCAGCACCCTGCTCGTTTTCTATATGAAACGCCGCCATAAAGTAGGGGCTTTGGGTGGTAGGGGCTTTGGGTGAAAGCCCAGATAAGATGATCCTTGTAGGGGCTTTGGCGAAAGCCCCATCCCGCGTAAAGCCCATCTCTGCATAAAGCCCAATCCTGCGCATTGTGATCAGTGGTTTGTGGTTTGGGCGTTAGGCCCAACGCCCCTACAAACAGGATTATCTCGGGACAATCGGGCGATTATCTTTTTGGGGCCCCATAGGCTATGCTTTGTCTTACAATCGATTATCTCGTGAATAATCTCCATAGACGTTGTGTTGGGCTGCTTATGTGGAGCACGGCTCCTCTCTTTAAGACCTTCTTCTCCTTCCTTCTCGAATCTTTTGATATACTTGTACGCCGTCTTACGGGATATCGAATACCTGCGCGACAATTCTGCTATCGAGTAATCTCCACTCTGATAGTCTTTGATGAAGTCTAACTTCTTTTCCATAACACTTTTTTCACTCCAGGGCATGGCTATTTTCCTCCATGCCTTAATGGTTATAAAAGTGTTACCGATGTGTCCATACTAAAGTGTAACCGATGTCCCTATATCATACCGTCATTGGATTCCATCTGAAATAACGTCCCTACAGGACTCAAGCCCTTGTGTAGCTGTCGTATGCTATCTAAAATACCATCCCTACAGGACTCGTTTTGGCGCCATCAGATACCCGGATTATGAATTATATTCACCCAAAACTCAAATAATATAATAAACAGACATGGATGTGATTTAATGCCTTATCTATAAGACCATTATATATATGATAGCTTGATATTCTGGGGGGATGGCTGGTATTATCCCAGATATTTCCCCATTATTCATCAAGACCTGCTTCTACTTTGCCTTAGCTGGTACCCAACCAAACTACACGATCAGTAATGTGGCTTTGACAAGCTGAAACGTTTTTATAAGCCGGGAGAGTTGGGTCTCTAAATTCGGCATCAAGTAGAGAAAGTAATACTCTGGATGGCCATACAAAACGCTTAAGGCGAACAGATTGTAGGCCAAGAGTCAATAAATTGATTGACAGATTATAGTCTGAGATTAGATTTGCTCAAAGACTATGTCTATAGCATTAAAAATGTGAATAGTGATTTAGGGAAACGATAATATAAATGTTCGTAGTCACACGTAGATATAGCTAACGGCGAATAGAGAACTAATAATTCTATTTGAGAGTTTATTAAAGAAGTCATAGCCCTATGATTAAATACAAGATAAGGAGTGTCCATGTCTAAGATATTACAGCACAAACCATTATTGGAAGCGATTTTCGAAATAAGGTGGCAGCTCGTGGATTTTAAGACGAAAACTCAATATGAGCCCTCTTATAAGCTTCTGTTGGGAAGATTTTTTGACAGGATACAGTCTGCATATCCAGTTTATGAACAATTAGCATCTGCAAATATTCCAGACGAGATAGCTGAATATATAGTCCAGCACAGGTTCAGAGCTGAAAAAGACAAGTGGCCTCTTGTTCAAATAGGTCCAGGCATCGTTACGGTAAATTCGACCAGTGATTATGTCTGGAATGACTTTAAAACAAGATTGCTATTCGTCCTAAAAGAACTGTTTGAAGCACATCCTAAGCTTGATGAGCTTAAGATCAACAAACTTTCCCTTAGGTATATTGACGCTGTTGAGATCGACTACACGAGCGAAGATATTCATGAGTTTTTGCGCAAGTTTATGAAGATTGAGGTCAAGCTGCCCGATGAACTGTTTCGGGACAGCAATGTTGCAAATACCCCCTGCTCAATGTTACAGCATTTTGTATTTGAATCAAGCTCTCCAAAGGGACGCATTCATCTTAGATTCTCGACAGGATTGAAAGAAGGGAAACCAGCCCTAATTTGGGAAACTAATGTCGAATCAGCAGGTGATGATTTACCGGCTATTCCAAAGGATTTTGAAGCATGGCTGGATGCATCACATAATCTTACAGATGATTGGTTCTTTAAAATCATTGAGGGAGACTTGGAAAAGAGGTTTTCAGGTGAGTGAATATTGCCTTTCCCCAGTTGAATCCTATAATGACAGCTACAGATCAGAAACAACCCGCTCAATATCTGACCTTCAAACCAATAATAGCTCTATCAGTAGTGTAACAGCACGTTCCCCAAAAATGAGACAGTCATGGTTAGATGGAATAGTATCATCATTATCAGACTTCTGGCGCATTGACCAGTTGGAAAGAGAGCATTCAACGACGTATTCTGGGCAAAAGGCTAATCTCTTTATTGATGACTTGCAATGGACGCTTACACAAGTTCTTGAAACCCGGATGCGCCTATTGGCCTTTGAAGAGGATTGGGATGCCCCTGGCATGGAGATTTATGATGACATGTAGCAAGGGGGACATAGTGATAGTCCGGTTTCCAAATAATGATTTAGTAACATACAAACACAGACCTGCCTTAGTTGTTCAATCTGACACTCTGACAACGGGATATGATCAAAAATTAGTTGCCTGTATTACTTCAAACGTTCGCAAAAGGGCTGCGCATAGGATATTTGTCGATATTAACAATGATGAGGGCAAGGAAACAGGACTTTTGGCGGATTCTGTTATTGTTACCGACAATTTGGCTACGGTCAAGGAACGTGAAATTCATAAAGTCATCGGGTCACTGTCCGACATTCAATTATTAAATGCTTCCCTTCGAACTGTATTTTCTATATAATCTGTAGCGAGGATCTTTCGGCATTCCCAACGAGACTGTTCAAATCGGCCCGCATCATACCATTAGCAATGTCGCTCTAATTGGTGGAGGCATTATTTAAAAGCTGAGAGAGCTGAGTCCCCTATCCCGGCATCAAATACAGAAAGTAATTCTCTGGATTGATGAAGTCGAGCTTTGCCTCAGGATAGGCATTGGTGAAGGCTCGGCTCACCTGTTTCTTTTTGGGATTCCATTTGATCTCATAAGCGGTGATTTGAGCGTTTTCGATTTCCAGATAATCGACTTCAGCGGCAGTTCTCGAACGCCAAAAATGGGCTTTAGCCAGCGATTTGTGGTTGTCACGGTGCTTGGCAAGCTCTGAAACCACATAGTTTTCCCACAATTTGCCGATATCGTCTCTCAGGTCAATAGGCCTGAAATCCGAGAGCAGGCTATTGCGGATGCCATTGTCCCAGAAATATATCTTGCGGGAGCGTTTGATCTCATTGCGTTGATTGGTGCTGAAGTTTGGCAAACGGAAGATGATGAAGGCGCGTTCCAAAATCCGGATGTAGCGGGCAATGGTCTCCGGATCCGAACTCAGCAATTGGGCCAGCTCATTATAGGAGACTTCAGAACTGATTTGAAAGGCCAGGGCTTGCAAGAGTTTCTCGATCAATTCCGGTTTGCGGATGTCATGCAAGGTGAAAATATCTTTGTAGAGGTAGTCCGAACCCAAGTTGCTGAGGTTTTCTATTTCCTGACCGGGCTTGGTCACCACTTCCGGATATGAGCCGTAAAGCAGGCGCAGCTTAAGGTTAGCGATTTCGGTGGGCAGGTTTGTGTGCGTAGCCAATTCTTCAAAGGACAGGGGGTAGAGCTGATATTCCCATTTCCGGCCGGTGAGCGGCTCATTCAGCTTGTCACTGAGTTCAAAGGCGGAAGAGCCGCTGGCCAGGACTTGCACTTCGGGGAAGGTATCTACAATGATCTTGATGGTAAGGCCTATATTGTCAACCCGTTGCGCTTCGTCCAGGAAGATCAGCTTGCTGGAGCCGATCACGCTTTTCAGCACTGCGGCATTCTGATTTGAGAACAGCCTGCTAATCTCGGTTTCGTCGCAGTTGTAAAAATCCGCTTGATCTTGATATTCCCGATAAATCTTCTTTAATAACGTGGTTTTGCCACTCTGCCGGGGTCCGATGACCACTATTGCTTTGCCCTCAAACAATCGCTGTCTGATACTGTGTTCTATCGTGCGCTTTATCATATTCTTACCTCAAGTGCTATCTTGCCATGATGCTATAATATGTCAAGGGAAACCTGCGAATTGCGGATCATGATCGGCTAAAGAGCTGTTATATGCCGATTATGATCCGTGAATAACAGCTTGTTTGCCGATTAGGACTGCGGAGCTTGTGCAAAAAGTCTCTCACAGATCTCACAGATTGCACAGATTATCGGGGAAAGAGTAAATGGAGGATTTCAACGGCGTAGGGGCTTTGGGTGAAAGCCCAGCGGCTCCGCATTATGGCCAAATTCCCGTTTTGTGGCGCAATCCACCGCGTTGTGATCAACGGAATTCCCGCATTATGATCAATGGGGACGTGTTTTGGGCGTTCAGCCCAAGGCCCCTACATCATACATTTTAAATTTTACATTACTTCTTCCCCACCGCTGCCACATAGATGACAAATTCCTGCGTGCCATCGATTCCCAGCACATCATTCAGGGCTTCATCCAAATATGCACCGATCATGCAGGCTCCTGCGCCCACAGCTTCAGCGGCCAGGCTCAGGTTTTGCCCGATGTGTCCGGCATCGATATAGATGTAGCGATAGCCGCGTTGGCCATAGCGCCAGGTGGTGCGGTAGGGCAGGGCTGTATAGATGAAATTTGCGGCGGCACCCTGGATCATTTCCTGGCCGAAACAGCCTTCCAGGATCCGGGTCTGCACGCCCGGGCTCTCATCTTGGAGTATCAGGCAGTGTTTGATGGGGTGGTAGTAATACAGGCCGGGTTTGAGTCCGGTGACGCGGCGGACATTCACAAAAGTCTCGATGGGATGGCGGGATCCGGCAGAAGGCACATTGCGGAAGGTGATTTCCATGCGTTCGTTTGATCTGAAATCTCTGGACCAGGAGCTGCAATACAGAAGAAAGGAGAGTTCTTCCTGGCTGAGCGGTTCGTCGCTGTACTTTCTGAGGCTGCGACGCTGCACAATGGCATCCTGGAGGGAGATCTCACCAAAATCGAGCTTACCCACGGCCGGTAGGGAGAAGATCTCTCCACTGCGCGCTTTGATGGCATCAGGGCGAAGAAGCCCAAGCTCCTGATCACTTTTTTGGGCATAAACGTTGCTGGTGAGGCGGGCAAAATCTGTGCCGATGCTTTGGGCTTTGGGGCGCTGGGCCTCGATTTCCTGCAGGATGGGGCGCAGAGTTTGCTGCATAAGCTGGACATCCTCGATGCTGAGTTCGAGTTCTTTGCCAATTTCTTCATCGGAAGCGCCATGGTTCTTGAGGTAGATATAGTCAAAAGTTCTGGGGTCCATTATTTTCCTCCTGGAAAAGTTTGTTTAGAGCAGATCGTCGCGCCCGGTCTGGGAAAGCCTTTCCACGATGTGTTTTACTTCTTCAGCGCGGTCTTTGGGGCAGACCAAAATGGCATCTGCGGTTTCGATGATGCACAGGTTTTCCACTCCGATCAGGGCGGTGAATTTCGAGCTTTGCACGAAGTTGCCCTTGGAATCTATAGTCATGAGTTCAGAATTTGAGACATTGCCTTCTTTATCGGCAGGGCTGATCTCAGCCAGGGCTTTGAAAGAGCCCACATCGCTCCAGCCGATATTCACCGGGATTACGTAGCGCTGTTCGGCTTTTTCCATGATGCCGATATCGATGGGCAGGCGGGGCATTTGACTATAAAGCTCTGATATATCGGCTAAGGTGCCGTGTTCTTGCCAGACTTGGCCGATTTCTTCGCAGATTTGGGCAGCTTGGGGTAGATGCGTCTTAAAAGCCTCTGAGATCGCGGCCAGGCTCCAGCAAAACATGCCGCTATTCCAATAAAAACTACCCTGTTTCAGAAAGGATGTAGCGGTCCTCAGATCAGGCTTTTCTTTGAATTTTTGCACTTTGTAGATTCCGGATTCGATCCTGGAGCCTGCTTCGATATAGCCATAGCCGGTAGCGGGGTGGTCCGGAACGATGCCAAAGGTGATCAGGGCGCCGCTTCGGGCTGTCTGCTGTGCTTTTCTCAGGCTGCTTAAAAAGGCGTTCGTATCTTTGATCACATGATCCGCCGGCAGCACGATCATGGTGGTATCCGCGCTGTAAAGAGGCTTCAAATACTCCAGGCTGAGGGCGATGCAAGGAGCGGTATTCATGCCAAAAGGCTCGATGATGATGTTTTCTTCGGGCAGAGCCGGTAGATGTTCGATCACCAAAGCCACCTGATCGGCAGCGGTTACGATGAAAATATTCTTCATGGGCATGAGGGGCAAAAGGCGGTCCACTGTGAGTTGGATCATGGAGCGGGAGCCCGCTACCTGTAAAAACTGCTTGGGATGGTCTTTGCGGCTTTGGGGCCAGAATCTGGTTCCGGAGCCTCCGGCCATTATGACTGCGATCATCTTATTCTCCTTTAGTCGCTAAAATCTTGGGTTTGTGGTCTTATTGCTCGATAATCTGTGTGTCTTTGGGGTAGCTGAAATTCCAGACTTGGGGAGCAATGGGGCGGTTTATTAATATATTACTAAAGCTGTAAGTAACCTTATTGTCAGAGAGATCTGTGTAGCTCAGGGTCTGCACGATGCCGGTTTTATTGTCGATCTTGGCTTCCAGGGTCTTGACCATGGGGTCGGATTTTGGGCTGAGCTTGACCCAACTGTGCGCTTTGTCCTGAGCGCTGATCTTTACCTGGCTTTTATTCCAATAGAGCTGCAAGAGTTCCAGAGGATTCATTTGGCTGGCTTGGGGCATGAGATCGCTGCGGTATAAGGTCTTGGAGCTGCCGTCATAGAGCTCGGCCTTGCCCCCTTGGATGTACATTCTCTGCACCGAGGGTTTGGCAAAAGTCATCAGCATGCGTCCACCGGAGAAGTAAAACTTGCCTTCATAGCTGATGGTGCGGTCGATGCGGCTAAAGAAATTGACCTGGGTGACTTCCGCCTGAAAACTGGTGAGGCTGGCGTAGCGGCCGTCTAATTTCTTGTACAATTCCGCGCTGTTCTGAGCCCAAAGCAGGCCGCAGAACATCAGCATCAATAGACTAATCTTCTTCATCTAAAACTCCCAAGTGGATGAGATCATCACGGTTTGCGGTGACATCGCGGGATTTGCTGCCCAGATGGGGCCCCACGACCTGCGCCTGTTCCAAAAGGTCGATCAATCTGCCGGCGCGAGCATAACCGATCTTAAAATGTCTTTGCAGCATGGAGACCGAGGCGGTACCAGAGCGCACGATCACCCGTGCTGCTTCCGGGAAAAGCTCATCATCCCACTCAAAGAAACCTTCATGTTTCTGTTCCAGGTCTTGTTTAAGGCTAAAATCCTGTTTCGGTTTGGGTTGCAGGGCCAAAAAGTCGTTCACGCGGGCAATTTCCTGATCTGAGACATAGGCGCCATGGATGCGCTCCGAACTGGGCTTGCCCGGAGGCAGAAACAGCATATCACCACTACCCAGAAGGCGCTCTGCACCTATCATATCCAGGATCACGCGGCTATCCACACGGGAGGAAACCTGGAAGGCGATGCGCGCGGAAAAGTTGGCTTTGATGATGCCGGTGATCACCTTGATGGAAGGACGTTGCGTGGCCAAAACCAGATGGATGCCCACGGCGCGCGCCATCTGTGCCAGACGCGTGATGGGCAACTCGATATCCTTGCCGCTGGTCATGATCAGATCGGCAAATTCGTCCACTAAAATCACGATGTAAGGCAGCTTTTCGATTGTCTCGTCTCGGCTGCTCTTTTCATTGTAAGTCAAAATATCACGGACCTTGGCATCCTGCAAGAGTTCATAGCGCCGCTCCATCTCTTTCACTGCCCAATACATGGTTTCCAGCGCGGTATCCGGATCTGTGACCACATCTCCGATCAGATGGGGGAGATTGGAATATCCGGCCAGTTCCACGCGTTTGGGATCGATCAGGATCAGCCGGAGATCGTCCGGGGTGGTGCGCATGATCAAACTCATGATGATGGTATTGATACACACGGATTTACCGCTGCCGGTAGCGCCGGCGATCAAAAGGTGAGGCATGCGGGTGAGATCGGCAATGATGGGGCGTCCGGAGATGTCCTTGCCCAGGCCAAAGGCCAGCTTGGACTTGCTTTTGTGCATGTCTTCACAGAGCAGAAGATCCTTCAGATAGATCATGTCGCGGGTGAGATTGGGGATTTCGATGCCGATCAAACCGCGTCCGGGAATGGGGGCCTGGATGCGGATGGATTTGGCTTTGATGGCCAGGGCCAGATCATCGGCTAAAGAGGCAAATTTGCTGACTTTCACACCCTTGGCGGGTTCAAGCTCGTATTGGGTGATGATGGGGCCGATATTCACGTTACGTACTTCGGCCTCAATGCCGAATTCGGCGAGTTTATTCTTCAAAATGGCGCTGGTTTCCAGGATCTGGGTCTCGATCTCCTTGCGGTCTTTGTCCGAGAGCTTGACCGGGCTTTCCAAAAAGTCTTCCACCGAGGGCATCTGATAGGCGCGAAAATCCTCCTCATCGGCAATCTTGACTTTGGGCAAGGGCGCCTCTTTCACGATCTTGGGTTCGGTGCGCTGAACGATGGGGACATCGCGCTCCACATGGTCCGAAATACTGGGTTTGGGCTCGCTGGGCCTGGGTTCTGGCTCAGAGGAGATAGTAGCCTTGTCGATGGTGAGCGGAGGAATAAAGGGCTTTTCTTTGCTGGCGATTTCGTGTCTCAGCAATCCCAGCCAATGCCGGATACGCGGAAGTTCGATGATGGCAAGCAGGGAAAGCACTATGCTGCCGATCAGGATGATCATGGCTCCCGTATCCCGGAAAATGGCGGCCAGCAGTCTGTAAAGAGCCAGAGGAATCAGGCTCTGTGAATAGCTGGGCAACTTCGCTGACAAAAGGGATTGCAGGAAAAAGAGAGCGACGACCAGCAGATAACCCTTCTGGCGGGAAGCTGTAAGCTCTGGATCTACAAAGTATTGGAAAGATACGGCGCCGATGATGACGAAGCCCAAAAGCGAAAACCAATAGCCAAAGATGTAAATAAAAGCATAGCCAAAGAGGATGCCAAAAACGCCGATGGGATTCGCCGTATCTGCGCTGTGGGAGCCGAACCAACTGAAGATGTTGCCATTTTCGGTGAGCGTCTGCATGTCCTGAGCGATGCTTTTGTAGCCCATCAATAAAGAGATGATCACAAGCAGCGAAATCAGAGAGAGTCCGGCGCTGATCAGCCGTTTCTGATAGTTGCTGAGGCCGGCTTTCGTCTTTGTGCTTTTCTTGGCGGGTTTTCTCTTTGCGCTAGCCATTCGTCTGCCTACACGCTGAAACGGATGTTCAGAATGTCACCGTCTTTCACGATGTATTCTTTGCCTTCCAAGCGGAATAGTCCCTTCTCCTTGAGATGCTTTTCGCTGCCATATTCCATGATGGCTTCATAGCCGAAACACTCTGCACGGATGAAGCCGCGAGCCAGATCACTGTGGATTTTGCCGGCAGCGTTCACTGCATTGGTGCCTTTGGAGATGGTCCAGGCGCGGACTTCATCGCTGCCCACGGTGAAAAAGGAGATGAGGCCAAGTAGCTCGTAACAAAGCATGGTGAGGCGGTCATTGATCGAAAGAGTCATGCCCATATCTGCCAAAAATAGCTCGGCATCTTCCTCGCTGAGCGAACTGAGTTCCTGTTCAAACTTGCCAGCGATCACTTCGGCCATAAAACCGCGCTGACGGATGGCGTTGAGCGTTTCTTCCTGATTTTTGAACTCGCTTTCGCTGGTATTCAGGAGGACTAAAAGGGGCTTTGAGCTGAAGAATTGGAAGCCGCGGACTGCCTTGGCTTCATCCTGGCCCAACTCAAGATCACGGATGCTTTTATTCGCCTGAAGCTGCTCCAGAATGAGGCTGAGCGCCTTTTCTTCGAGCTGGAGAGCGGGCGTCTTGATTCCGCGTTGGTAGCCGTGAAAGATCCTTTCGAGGCGCTTTTCCACCACGAGCATATCTGCCAGGATCATCTCATCTTCAAAGTGAGAGAGCATCTTGAGGGGGTCTGCAGCACTATAGAGCTCGTCCAGCTCTTCATCTTTGAAGGCGCGCAGGATCAGCACAAAGGCTTCAGAACCCTTGATTTCAGTGTAAATAGCGGTTTCAGGATTGTCGGATTCGCGCGCAAAGATGCCGGGGAAATCGTGAAATTCGACATTGGCATAGATCGTCTTTTTGGGTTTATAAAGCTCGCTGAGGCGAGTGATGCGTTCGTCTGTAACTTGCACAAAGCCGATATTGGCTTCTGTGGCGGCGGGGATGTATTTATCTACTTCGTGATTCGCACCGGTAAGGGCGTTAAAAATAGTGGTCTTTCCGCTCTTGGGCGGGCCTATAAGGGCAATCTTCATGTTTTATCTCTATCTAATTTTTGGACTGGGGGTTTCTTGCTGATTTCTGTGGCTTCTGAAGCTCTGTACAAAGCCCTGATTTCCATAGGTGAAAGGGGGCGCCATCTTCCTACTGGCAGATCTTTTATATAAAGAGGGCCAAATTGGACGCGTTTGAGGGCTTTGACTTTGGAGCCCACGTTTTCGATCATGAGGCGAATCTGGCGCTTGCGGCCTTCTGAGATCACCAGCTTCAGGGTCATGCCGGTCTCGGTCTGGGTTTTGACAAATACTCCGGCGCTTTGGGTGGTTCCGCCTTCGATCAAGACGCCTCTGCGCAGGCTCTCAATGGCGGCGCGGGACAGCTTGGGCTCAATCTCTACCCGATACACCTTTTCCACCTTGTGGCTGGGATGGGTGAGCTGTTTGACCAGCGCTCCGTCGTTGCAAAAGAGCAGCAGCCCTTCGGTATTCTTATCCAGCCTTCCGGCATAAGGTATGTGGGAGTATTCCAGGGGCAGGAGGTCATAAACTGTTTTGCGGCTGAATTCATCCTTTTGCGAGACCACATAGCCCATGGGTTTGTTCAAGATCAGGAAGACCTTCTGCTCTGCGCTGAGCGCCTTGCCCTGGTAGAATACCTCATCCTGGCTGGGATCGACCTGGCAGGCCAGATCAGTGCAGACGGCTCCATTCACGGAGATCTCGCCAGCGATGATGAGCTCCTCCACTTTACGCCTGCTGCCCAGACCGGAGTCTGCCAGAAAGCGGTTTAGCCGCACGGTGCTACCAGGCTTCGAGGCTGGTTTGGATGACTGTTTTGAAGATACTTGTAAAGATTTCACTTAAGGCTTCCTCTTTGGTCCCGAATCGAGCAGTGCTGTCGTCGGAGACTTTATAGATTTCGGTGATTCTGAGCGCGCTGTTCTCATAAATGACCTCATTCTTGATGAGATCTGTAAAGCTCAGGTTTAGCACCATAATCAACTGATAATCCTGTACCTGATTGGCGCTGTCATAGCTATAAATCTTCTCTTCAAAAGAGACGATTTTCCCTTCCAAACTGCAATCTGGGTTTTGGGTCACCAATTTTAACCGTCCGTCATTTCGCACGGATAAAGAAAGCCCATTCAGGGCTTTATCTGCTAATCCAAACTCGGCAGATTGATTCTCAAACGGCTCCACCCGAACTTTTTTTAAATGCGGGTAAGCATTTGAATAAACTGAGTAGTAGCAACCACCAAGTAGTGCTAAAATCAGACTCGCTAAAATAAATCTCTTGACCATTATGCCATATCCTAGAAAATCTCGTATCCTTGTCAAGTTAAACCTTGCATCAAAGAGTAAAAATATGAAATTGCTACCTAAACAGGAGGTAAACCGATGGCTAAGAAGTATATTTCAAAAGCCGAAGCTGCCAAGAAACTGAAGGTTTCAGATCGCGTGATTCATGAGATGATCAATAGTGAGATCTTTGAAACCAAAGTTGTCGGCAAAAATGAGAAAATCGACGAAGATTCTCTCAATGAATGGCTCGAAAACCTGAACGAAAACGAAGAAAAGATGCTGGCCTTAAAGCGTGTAATCTGTCACTTTGAAGAATACATGCGTCCAGACCACATTTTCCTGGATTTTCATGCCGAAAACAAGTACGATGCGATCCGCGTCCTCAGCGAAAAGGCCAAGGATTTGAAGCTCGTGCGCGACGCCCGCTGGCTCTATGAAGTAGTGGTAGCGCGTGAAGAGCTGATCTCCACCGCTATCGGAAACGGCGTGGCTTTGCTGCATCCGCGGCATCTGCACCCTTCCAAAATCAAGGCCCCGTCCATTCTCTTCGGTCGTTCCGATGAGGGAGTGGATTTTGACGCACCGGACAACAAACCGGTGAACATCTTCTTTATGCTGCTGTTGCACAACGACAAACAGCACCTGTTCTCACTTTCTTATATCTCCAAACTGATCATGAACCCCGAGGTGCTGGAAAGCTTCCTCTCGGCTACCTGTGAAGAAGACATCCACAAAGCCCTGACCGTGACCATGGAAGATAAGAATAAATGAGCAAAGTAAGGATCATTATCGGCAGTAAGAGTGATCTTGAGATCTGTCAGCCGATCAGAGAAGTTCTGGATGATTTTGGGGTATTGTTCGATTTCCATATCAGCAGTGCCCACAGGAGTCCTGAAAAGACCGTGAAGCTAGCGCAGGATGCTGAGGCAGAAGGATATTCTGTCATCATCGCCTGTGCCGGCATGGCTGCACATCTGCCCGGAGTGATCGCCTCGCACACATGCTTACCCGTGATCGGCGTGCCCATTCAGAGCGGTGCTTTGGGTGGGATAGACGCCTTATACGCCATCGTGCAAATGCCAACCGGAGTGCCAGTGGCCACAGTTGCCATAAACGGTGTGAAAAACGCCGCTTTATTGGCTATCCAAATCCTGGCTACGGCCGATGAAACACTTAAGCTTAAATTACGGGAATATAAGCAGAGTCTGAAAGGATAAAGACATATAGATCAGCGTATTAACTAAGATAAAAGTACAGATTGTCTGCGTTTCTTTGGCATGACAATCTGTTGCAATCAAGAATGGCAATTGAAGAGCTGTGCTACGGCTTTATCGGTTCAGACTATTCCCACATAACAGGGGAAGTCTTTCAGCTCCATCTTATATACCGCTTCCGCACCCAGATGCTCCCAGAGGAATGTTTCACATGAAACAATGCTCTGACTCAGCACAGCAGAGATCCCGCCGATAGCGATCAAATAGAGCGCTCCAGCGGCCTTGATCTCTTGCTGAGTTTCCACAGAACGATCACCCTTGCCAATCATGACTTTTAGTCCGGCTTTCAACATATCGGGAGTATAAGGATCCATGCGGGAACTGGTGGTGGGACCGATTGCCCCACAGATTTTTCCAGGTGCGGCTGGACTGGGACCGCAATAGAATATCGCCGTCTCGGCTAAATCGAAGGGCAGCGTTTCACCCTTTTTCAGAATTGCGATCATCCGCTTGTGTGCTTCATCTCTTGCGGTATAGACAGTGCCACTAAGCAGCACCTTATCATTCAGGTTTAAGGCGCTGATCTCTTCCGAATATATAGGTAGAATTAGACGAATCTCTTTCATATTAGATGATGACCTCAATATGGCGGTGCGCATGACACTCGATATTTACTGCCACTGGTAAACTGGCAATATGGCAGGGAGCATACAGAATATGCGTGGCCAGTACTGTGCAGCCTCCACCAAATCCTTGAACTCCGCAACCCAGGGAATTGATCCTCTGAGTAATCTCACATTCCATTTCACGATATCTGGTATCCGGATGTGGACGGCCTAGCGGTTCAAATAGTGCTTTCTTAGCCAAAAGTGGAGCACCCTCAAAGTTGCTGCCAATCCCAATACCCAGAATCAAAGGTGGACAAGGACGAGAGCCAGCAGCCAAGACGTTTTCACAAACAAAGTCAATGATGCCTTGAGTGCCCGCAGCCGGACTCAGCATCTTCATAAAACTCATATTCTCTGCCCCACCGCCTTTTTGGGCGAGCAGAAGCTTGATTTTATCACCTTCTACAAATTCGATGTGGATGATAGCCGGGGTATTATCGTTCATATTGTTGCGTTCAAAGAGGGGTTCAGCCACAGTACTTGCTCTCAAAGGACAATCCTTTTGTGCTCGTCTTACTGCTTCGTTAATTAGCTCTGGCAGAGTCTGCCCTACAACATGCATATCAGTCCCGATCTCTGCAAAAACAACAGTGCTTCCAGTATCCTGACATAAGGGGATATTACTCTCAGGTGAGACCCTATGGTTGAGTAAAATGCTATTCAAAGCATCCTTCGCCAGTTCACTGCTTTCCTTTTTCAGTGCTACTTCCAAAGCAGAAGTCACACAAGGATCGCAGTGATAGGATATCTTGGTTATTGCCCGATAAACTGCTTCTTGGATGGTGTCCGAGGATATCTCCCGCATCACAGCCCCTTCTTGCGTTTGATCAGATACTTAAGCAGCAGTTCGCTGATATCTTGATCTATGGGCACAGGATTGTATTCCACTTGCAATTGGTGACAGGAATCCTTCAGTGCCTTATAGAAACTATCATAGCGCGCCCTATAATCCTTACGGATTTGCCAGGGGTTAACCGTAATCTTCTCGCCGGTTTCGCTATCGATAAATTGCGTTTCGCGTTTGAACTCCAGGCTTTGTTCTTTGGGATCGTAGATGTGGAAGACCAGCAGTTCATGGCGATGGTTGCGGAAGTGCTTGAAGGCCTGTATGATCTTCTCTTCATCTTCCATAAGGTCTGAGATCAGCACGATGAGGCTGCGTTTCTTAATGCTTTCGGCAATCTCATGCAGAGGGGTAAGGATATCGGTGCTTTCTTCGGCTTTGAGCTGCACCAGACGTCCGAAGATCTGCGCAGTATAAGAGCGGAAGGCCTTCGGGCTGAGCATCGAAGTGATCTTATTATTAAAGGTAAAGAGTCCCGCAGCGTCTTTTTGGGCGATCATTAGCCAGCTCAGGGAAGCTGCGAGCTTCTTGGCATATTCTATCTTCGTAATATCACCGGAGCTGTAAAACATGGATTTGCTATGGTCCAGCAAGATATAGCAGCGCAGATTGGTCTCTTCTTCGTAGCGTTTTACATAATAACGCCCTGTACGTGCCACGATCTTCCAATCCACATTCTTCAGAGATTCCCCTGGATTATATTGGCGATGATCGGCGAATTCAACACTAAAGCCGTGATAGGGAGACTTGTGTAGCCCTACCAGAAAACCTTCAACTATCTGCCGGGCATTGAGTTGCAGCCGGCTTAGCTGAGCCAGGTCATGTTCACTAAGCAGTGCCATTTATTTCTTTTTGGGGTGCCACAAGAGCGCAAAGGGGATGATAATAACGTAGGCAATCATCAGAATGATGGGAGAGATCGTGATCTCGTTGAAACTCATGATCACATATCCCAAGATCAATACAAGTGCACTGATGATCAGTATGAGGTAATTCGCTTTACCCAGGTGCAATCTTTCTTCTTCCTTTTTTGACATCATAGCTCCTTCATAGTTTTAAGTATTTATATCACATTGATCGCAGAATCTATCAGGCGATCAGCACAGTTTCATTTAAGAGATGGTGATGATTCTGTCAAACCTTATTTGCAGTTTTGTGATAACAATCGTGAATTTGCGTATAAACGGCCTCAGAGAGCTCTGTGCGAGTTTTGCTTGTCGGCTGGACTATGGACTCCAAAATTGTGATTTCCACCTCTATTTTGCGTCCTAAGAGAGCCCAAAAATGGGGGCCAAAAGTCATATCCCCATACCAACAGACCAAATCCCGGTTATTTTCGTTGATCGCCTGGCCATCTATTGTCTTATATTTGATACATACTGGCAAAACGGGGCAATTTACATTGAGGGCGATCTGGAATAGCGAACGCTTAAAATCCTGAACGGTGCTCCCATTGGTAGAAGTGCCTTCCGGAAAGAGCACCACTTTGAAACCCTGAGCGATGGCATCGCTAAAATTCTGAATCTCATTTTTAAGGCTCACCGGTTTTTTGCGATCGGTATAAAGTGAACCGCCCAATCTGGTGGCTTTACCCAAAAAAGGATCATTGCCCATTTCGATCGAGGTGATAAAGACCAGCTTTTCGATGCTGGCCAAAAGGATGATATCGATATATGAAAGGTGATTGGAGACCAAAAGATAGGCTGAATCGCGCAAGGCCAAAAGGCGTTCCGGATGATTTATTGTAAGCGTAATGTTAAAAGCTTTGAGAAATCCTTTGCAGTGCCGGTTTGTATTGCGGGTTTTGCGCTGGCGTTTTAGGATCGGATCTTTGGTATTCAGTTCTATCCACCAGCCCGAAATAAAGATGGAGCACAGCAGATAGAAGTGATGGAAAGCGGCGCGGATTCGGCTCACGATTTTCCGATCAGCTATCTCTGGGTTTACGGATACGCTGCGTCTGCAGACTGCTGACATCCAGCAGCGTGAGGAAATCAATACACTTGAAATTGCGATCCAGCGCGGGAGAGCCACAGACCTTGGCGCCTACCTTGAGGTACGAGGCCAGGAGCGAGGGGATCATATCTTTCATGGTGACATTCGTCATAATCTCGGATACGGGCTGGGCCCGGAGTTGGCGTTTCATGCCTGGAACCAGGAATTTCCCTTTGGGGCGAACCCGGTGTTCGTGGCTGAGGTGGCCGTTTTGATTCAGGTAATAATAGATCTGTTTTATTTCATTGCGATCGGTGGTTTTGATGCTGGAGCAACCGAAGAGGTAAGCAGTACCGCTGGCTTCTATATAGGCGGTGATGCCTTCCCAGAGCAGGGCGATGGTTACGCCGTTACGATGATCCGGATGCACACAAGCCCGTCCCAGTTCCAATTTGGTCCCCGGCAGCTTTTTGATATGTTTCATGTGAAACTCTGTGGCCGTGTACCATTTTCGGGTATATAAGGAAGACTGCAAGCGGTATGTACCGATCATCGTGTCGGTTCTTTTGTCGATGATGATCAGGTGGTCACAAAGTTTGTCAAATTTATCCATATCCAATCCGGAACGCCGGCGTTTTTTGAGCAGCTCCTCCAGGAAGATGTCGTGACGCATTTTCAAAGCTGCGTAAAGCTCATCTTTGGAATCCGCAGTTTTGACGATGAAATTCTTCTTCTCGATTATCAGCGGAATGTGGGCGCGGAAGTTCTTCATCCGGTTCCTGCCGAGCTTGTTTACGATCGTGGCCATACTGGTTTTTGGATTCATGGAAAACGTCAACGGGATTTACCTCATTTATTTATTAGTCTAACTTCCACATTCCAGCACAGGGGAAAAGCTGTCAAGCGCTAACTGCATTTGGTTCTGCACTGGGTGGGATAATGGTCACACGGATTTTACAGATTGAGCGGATTAACACGGATTTCAGTATAAGATAAAACAGGGGAGTTTGAGGAACTTAGGGTTTTATCTTAGCAGTAAACCCCCGTTAATCTACGTACTGGCTTACTTGCTTTAGAAGGTATAGAATCTTGCTGGGATCTCCTAATCCAAGCCCAAGCTTTGCTCTTGATTTTAAGGCGTCTTCGACTCGAATTCACACGAATATTCGAGTCATCTCGACTCGAAGGCATGTTAAAACCGAATTAAATCCCCAAGGGTGAAGACGGCGTGGAGCAGGCTATTTTGTGGAGCTTTGAGAGTGTGAAGAATTGGGGATTCATCTGAGGAGCACAAACAGACGATGGTTTTTTGTTGACAGAATCACCATTGGCAGATAATGTTACCTTCACTGGAAATATGCTTAAAAAGCAGTTCCAATAATGTCTTACGGAGCTAAAATGAAAATATTAATTACAGGTGGCGCGGGCTTCATTGGTTCGCATTTGGCCGAACGTCTTCTAAAAGAAGGCAATGAAGTGTACGCGATAGATAACCTTTCTACCGGGAGTCTCGCCAATATAGAATCGTTCAAGGATCATCCCAAGTTCCATTTTTGCACAGGGAGCATCCTGGATCGTGAACTGATGGACGAGCTGGTCTCGAAATGCAAGCAGGTCTATCACCTGGCGGCTGCGGTGGGAGTGAAATACATCATAGAAAACCCCTTGCTTTCGCTGAAAACGAATATTGTGGGCACAGACAACGTGCTGGAATTGTGCAACAAATATAAGTCCAAAGCTTTGATCACCTCCACCAGCGAGATTTATGGTAAGAGCGAAAAAATGCCTTTTTCGGAGCATGACGACCGGCTTTTGGGTTCCACTCATATCAGCCGCTGGGGCTATAGCTGCTCCAAGGCCATCGACGAATTTATGGCTCTGGCCTTTTATCGCGAAAAGAAGCTGCCAGTGGTGATCGTGCGCTGTTTCAACACCGTGGGTCCCCGGCAATCCGGACAGTATGGCATGGTCTTGCCGAAATTCATCAAAGCGGCCTTATTGGATCAGCCCATTGTGATCTTTGGCACAGGCAAACAAACCCGCTGTTTTGCAGATGTTTCCGATGTGGTGGGCGCTTTTCTGAAGCTCATGAACAGCCCCGAATGCGAGGGCGAGATCCTCAATGTGGGCACCACGGAATCGATCAGCATAGAAGATCTGGCCAAGAAGGTCAAAACCATGTGCAAGAGCAAATCCAAGATCGAATATATGAGCTATGAAGCCGCTTATGAAGAAGGATTTGAGGACATGATGAACCGCAAGCCGGATTTGGACAAAATAAAAAAGTACATCGGCTATGAGCCAGAGTACAAACTGGATGACATCATCACACGCATGATACATTACTATGAAAACTAAATACATATTCAGCATAGCTTTGCTGCTGCTGATCCAGTTCAGTTTTGCGCTGGATATTCCTGTGGCTGCGATCCCGCAGTACAGCATCAGCATCAGCGGCTATGTGGAAAATCCAGGTACCTACAAGGTCTATCCCACAGACCGGCTTTCTGATGCCCTCTTGCAGACCCAAACTTTGCAGGAAATGAAGCTAAGGCAGCCCACCCTACTCCAGCCAGAGGCAGATCCCTTGCTGAAACTCAATCCCATTCCAGAGCTCAGAGCAGAAGAGACGGAAACCCGTGATTTTACCAAGGGTCAGGCTCTGCGCCATATCCGTTTGATGCGGAATGGCAAAGAGGAAATCTACGATCTGCTGCGGTTTTTCCGCACTGGCGAGATCTCGCAAAATCCTTTGCTGCGGGATGGAGATCTCATCCACATTCCGGTGATAGAGGAATATGTCAGCATCTCTGGAGCAGTGGCCTATTCCGGAGATTTGGAATATAAAGAAGGCGACACCGTGGGACAGATGATCGAGCTGGCTTTGGGCACTTTGCCCGGAGCAGAGCTCTCTGCAGTACGTCTCAGTGTATATCAGGAAGCAGATAAGTCCTATCAGGTGCGGATTTTGAACTTGAAAGATCAGCCCCAGCTTAAGGAAACCGTCATGCATCCCGGAGACCAAGTTATGATCCCCTTAAATAGCCGTTTTCAAGAGAAGAAGCTGGTGAGCTTAAGCGGAGAAATCGTGCAAGAGGGTGAGTACATCCTGTTCGAAGATGCCAGCTTGTGGGACGCAATTCAGATGGCCGGTGGAATTACCAAAGAAGCTGATCTGGCCAATGCTGTGGTCTTGAACCGGGCTTACAATGCCGAATTGGATCCCGAATTTGAACGCCTCAAGCTCAGCTCCTCGATGGAGATGAGCCCCATCGAATACGCCTATTTCCGTAGCAAATTGCGTCATGCCAAGGGAAGATACAGCGTTGATTTTGAGAAGCTGATGGACAGTGAAGGCAAAGAAGGCAATATCACCCTGAACAATGGTGATTACATATATATACCCGAAAAGCTGAATATGGTGAGGGTGAGTGGCCAGCTCAAGAATCCCGGACTGCTGCCCTATAAGGCAGGTGAAGACTACAAGTATTACCTTCGGCAAGCTGGAGGATATGCCAATAATTACAATAATATGGGGGTCAGAATCCTGCGCGCCAGCAGCGGAAATTGGGAAAAAGCCAAAAGAAATCAGCCCCTGAAACCGGGGGATATGATCTTCGTACCAGATAAATTGGATCGCAGTGCTTGGACGGATCTGAAAGATATTGTAGGCATTACAGCCTCAGCCATCACGATTTTAATAGGCTTTAGAAGCCTGACCAAATAAGGAGTTTAGAAACGATGAACGTACCTATGTTAGATTTACACGCACAATACGAAGAGCTGATGCCCGAGATTAGGGTGCAGCTTGACAAGGTCTTTGCCAGTCATCATTACATTATGGGCGATCAGGTAAAAGAATTTGAGACCAAGATGCAAGATTATCTGGGCATCAAACACGCCATTGGCTGCGCTTCCGGCACAGATGCTTTGGTGCTGGCGGTCAAGGCTTTGGAGATCGGAGAGGGCGATGAGATCATCACCACTCCCTTCACCTTTTTTGCCACCGCTTCCTCGATCTGGCGCAATCATGCCAAGCCCGTCTTTGTGGATATCGATCCCAAAACTTTCAATCTGGACCCCAGCAAAATAGAGGCGGCGATCACTCCTAAGACCAAGGCCATCATGCCGGTACACCTTTTTGGACAGTGCTCGGATATGCAGGCCATCATGGAAATTGCCAAAAAGCACAATCTGAAAGTGATCGAAGATAATGCTCAGGGCATCGGCTCCACCTGGGATGGCCAAATGAGCTGTTCCTATGGCGATATCGGCACTCTGTCTTTCTTCCCCAGCAAAAATCTGGGCGCAATGGGCGATGCCGGAATGTGCCTGACCAATGATGACGAACTGGCCAAAGCGCTGAGACAGCTCCGCGTTCATGGCGAAGGCCCCAAATACTATCACAAGTGTGTAGGGCTGAATAGCCGTTTGGATACTGTGCAAGCTGCGGTGCTTTTGGTGAAGCTGGATCATCTGGCTGCCTGGAGCAAAGCGCGTCGTGCCAATGCCGCTTTTTACGATTCCCATCTGGGAGATATCGAGGGACTGATTACTCCTTACATAGATCCCAAAGCGCTCACTATCTATAATCAATATACTTTGATCACAGCCCAGCGGGATCTTCTGATGAAGCATCTGCAAGAAAGAGGCATCGGCTGTGCGGTTTACTATCCTCTGCCCCTGCATCTGCAAGAGTGTTTTCTGGATTTGGGCTACAAAAAGGGCGATATGCCCGTGGCCGAAGAGATGGCAAATAAGGTAGTCTCCATTCCCATCTACCCGGAATTGACCGGGGAAATGAAACAATATGTGGTGGATAGCATCCAGGAATTTTATAACTAAGGAGCAATGTGTGCGCTATATCGTATGTATCAAGCAGGTCCCCAATACCACTGAGATCAGGATAGATCCGGTGACCAATACTTTGATCCGTGAGGGAGTGGAGAGCATTCTCAATCCCTTCGACGCTTATGCCATCGAAGAAGCGGTGCGGCTGAAAGAAGCTCATGGTGGCACAGTGATCGCCATCAGCATGGGGCCTCCGCAAACTGAAGCTACTTTGAGAGAAGCGGTCTCTCTGGGTGTAGATGAGATCTATCTGCTCTGCGATCGCAAATTCGCCGGAGCGGATACCTGGGCCACCAGCTACACTTTGGCCGCTGCGATCAAACATCTGGGGGAATATACCCTTATCCTCACAGGTCAGCAGGCCATCGATGGAGATACGGCTCAGGTAGGGCCTGGCATCGCTGCTCATCTGGATATTCCGCAGACCTGTTTTGTGCGCAAGATCGAGAGTATCGATTGCCACAAAGCCACGGTGCAGCGCCTCATGGAAGATGGCTATGACACGGTGGAAATGCAGCTTCCCGGCCTTATTTCTGTGGTCAAGGAGATCAATACCCCCCGGCTGCCATCACTCCGGGGCAAACGCAGTGCCCGTAATGCGGAGCTCAAGATTTTGACTGCAGAGGATCTGAATCTGGATGAAGCCAAGATCGGGCTCAATGGCTCCCCCACTCAGGTGCTGAATATCTTTAGTCCCAAACACGAAAAACAGGTGGAGAAGTTTGAGGGTGATCCCGATGAAGCCGTCGCTCTGATCGTAAAACGCCTGGATGAAATCACCAAGAGATGACTTATGATACAGTTTCCAAACATCAGTCCTGAGATCGCCAGCTTTTCGCTGCTTGGTCTCGATCTGCATATCCGCTGGTATGGCTTTTTGTACGTGCTCAGCTTTGTGCTGGCCTACTTTCTTTATCGTCCGCTTTTGCGCCTCAAAGGCATAGAGCTGAAGCGGGATAATTATGAGTCCGCCATCTTTTATGTGATGCTGGGAGTGATTCTGGGCGGGCGTTTGGGCTATGTGCTCTTTTACAACTTCATGGATTATCTTGCCCATCCTCTGTCCATCTTTGCCGTCTGGGAAGGAGGCATGAGCTTCCACGGTGGTGCTTTGGGCGTGATCATCGCGGGCATCATATTTTGCCGGCAAAACAAGCTGTCTTTTCTGGCCATGGCAGATGCTGCTATGCCGATAGTAGGCATAGGTTTGGCCTTGGGACGCCTGGGCAATTTCATCAATGCCGAGCTCTGGGGTAAAGTGACTACTTTGCCCTGGGGAGTGATATTTCCAGGAGCCGGCGGTCTGCCCCGCCATCCCACTCAGATCTATGAATTGCTCTTGGAAGGTGTGCTTTTGGGGCTTATCGCTTATATTATCCTTAGGAAAAACCTGAAGGAAGGTTTGGGTTTCTGGACTTTCATCGGTGGCTATGGCATTGTGCGCTTCCTGATAGAATTCGTGCGCGTGCCGGATGAGCTCAGCTTTTATGATAAGTTTGGCTTCATCTTTGGTTTTATGAGCATCGGCCAATTCCTTTCACTGCTGATGATTATCGCCTCCATCATTGGAATATGGTTCTTGTATAGGAGAAAAACATGAACAGAATACTTATCATTGGTCTTATCGCCCTTAGCTTGCTTTTGGCTTCCTGCGCTGCCTTCCAGCTCACCGACGAAGCTCTGCTGAGATCAGAGCTTAAGAAATGGGAAAGCTTTACCGGAGATGGCATCATCGAAGTCGCTGCCTTTGGTTTTACTCTGCGCAAGCCCTTTGTGGTAGCCAAAAGTGAAAAGCAAATGCGGCTGGACGTGATCGAAGGCGGAATCTTTGGAGCGGGCGCCTCTCCTCTCATCAGTATGTATTTGGGGGACTATTTCTCCATGCTGGCACCCACCATGCCCGTCCTGGAAGCCCTCAATCTGCAGGATAGACTTCCTCTGGGAGCCCTGGCTTTGTTCTCTTCATCGGACTTTCTCTATCAAAAATACGGTGCTGAGATCATCCGGGAAAAGGCCATCGTGCGTGATAGCATGACCATCAATTTTACTCCGAAATATAAGCTGGATTCTGTGGTGGACCGCAAGTCCGGAGCCACTGTGACCATGACTTATACGACCCGTGGCGATCTGGATAAGATGGAAATCAAAGCCGGACGTGGTATGTCTGCCAAATTTCTGTTTGACAACGTGAAGTATCAGGTGCCGGTAATAGTGCCTTTGCCCAAGGGCAAGGGTACGCAGCAAGGTGTCATGGATCTCTTGGAGCAAGGAGGAATGTTTCAGATGTTTAAAGGGCTTTTGGATAAATAGATGATTCCACGTTATTCTTTGGCAGAAATGGAGCGTATCTGGACGCTCGAAAATCGCTATCGCTGCTGGCTGGAAGTAGAATTGGCCGCAGCTCAGGCTATGCATGAAATGGGCATGATTCCCACCCAGGAATACAAGGCTATTTCTGAAAAAGCAGATTTTGATGTAGAACGCATCACCGAGATCGAGCAAGAGACCCGGCACGACGTGATTGCCTTTTTGACCAATGTGGCAGAATATGTGGGGCCTGCTTCCCACTGGATTCATTATGGGATGACCTCTTCTGATGTCCTGGATACCGCCACTGCCTTGCAGCTCAAACAGGCAGGGGAACTGATCCTCTCCGAGCTCTACCGCCTGGCCGAGACTCTCAAGCTGAAAGCGCGTGAGCACCGTCATACTCTGTGTATGGGGCGCAGCCATGGCATCCATGCCGAGCCTACCTCTTTTGGTCTCAAATTTGCCCTCTGGTTTGATGAAACGAACCGCAATATCAGACGCCTGCAGGAAGCGATACAGATCGTGAGCGTGGGACAATTCTCCGGCGCCGTGGGAAATTATGCCCATCTGGATCCGGAAGTGGAAGAACGCGCCTGCAAGCACCTGGAACTGAGGCCGGTAAATATCTCCACCCAGGTGATCCAGCGCGATCGCCATGCCCAATTTCTGTTTACCATCGCCCAGATCGGCTCCACCTTGGAAAAGATCGCTCTGGAAATCCGCCATCTGCAACGCACCGAAGTGAACGAAGCAGAAGAGAACTTTAGCCGGGGACAAAAAGGCAGCTCTGCCATGCCGCACAAACGCAATCCCATCCTCAGCGAACAGCTTTGTGGCCTGAGCCGCATTCTGAGAGCCAATGCCGCTGTCGCCCTGGAAAATAACCCGCTTTGGCATGAAAGAGACATCTCACACAGCAGTGTGGAGCGCATCATCCTGCCGGATAGCTGCATTCTGATCCACTATATGCTGGTCAAAAGCTCTGCCATGATCGAATCCCTGGTCGTGTATCCGCAGAATATGATGAAGAATATCGAGCTCACCCATGGGCTGGTCTTCTCGCAAGCCTTGCTCTTGCACCTCACCAATACCGGAATGAGCCGGGAAGAATCCTATGCTTTGGTTCAAACCATCGCCATGAAGTCCATAAACGACGGGGAAGACTTTAAAAAGCTCATCCTCGCCAGTACAGAGATCACTGCTGCCCTGGGCGAAAGCGCGATCAAAGAGATCTTCTCTTACCAGCGCTATCTGAAGAATGTAGATCAGATCTTCCGCCGCTGTGGCATCATCTAAATAAGGAAGAAACATGAAAAAGATTATATTTATCCTTGTCGCCCTTAGCCTTATCCTCCCCATCTTTGCCCAAAATGCACAGCGCATCACCGGAGTGTGGTTCAATGGGGAAAAGACCAGTAAGATTGAGATTACCCAAACCGAAGACGGACTCTTTGTGGGCCATATAGTCTGGCTCAAAGAGCCCACTACCAAAGATGGCAAAGCCAAAACTGATACGAAGAATTCTGTGGACAAGCTCAAACAAAGGCCTCTGCTCGGTCTGCAGATACTCTCCGATCTGAAATATGACGGAAAAGACAAATACAGCGGGGGCAAGATCTATGACCCTCAAGCTGGTAAGACCTATTCCTCCAAAGCAGAGATGGTGAATAACAATACCCTTTCCCTGCGTGGCTACATAGGCATCCCTATGGCCGGAAGGACGGACACCTGGACACGCACCAAAATTGAATAAACACCTCATTTCCGAAGGGGATGTCCTGGAAAGAATCAAGAAGTTTCAGATTCGCTCCCAAGCCATCCCCCTGACTTTAGTCATTGTCTGTTTCATCCTGGCACTGGGCTTTCGCACTAATATCTACCTGCTTTTGGGTGCCGTAGCGGGGGCAGTGCTATATGCCATTGCTTTCAAGACCCATCGCTATCGCCAGAAGATCCTCATGCCCGAAGCTGGCAGCATTTACGCGCCCATCTCTGGCAAGGTGGAATCGCTCCAGGAACAGGGAGATTCCCTGAAGATCACCATCCACAAAGGGACTTATGACCTTGTGGAAATCCGTTGCCCCTTCGATGGTTGCTACTGGGAAAACAGGGAGCTGATTTTAAACGATCCCCAGCTGAGGCTTGCCTTTTCCGGTAAACGCATCGTCCGCATCACCCAGGCCCGTATGAAAGTAGGCGAAGTGATCGCCCTGATGATCGGAAGTGGCTCTTGCGAAATGGAGCTGCCACAATCTCTGAGCCTGTTGATTCAGGAAAAGAGCGTGTGTGAGGCCGGAGAAACCAGAATCAGCATCCTGGATAACATCGCCCAAGACTGAGTTTGAAAACAACAGATTCATCCCAAGAAGAAATAAACACGAGGAGTTCGATATGGAAAAGCTCAAATTAGGTATCTCATCCTGCCTCTTAGGCAACGAAGTACGCTACGATGGCGGACACAAATACGATAACTGGATCGCCAACACCCTGGGCAGCTATGCAGAATATGTCGTGCTCTGTCCGGAGCATGAATGCGGCCTTTCCATCCCCCGTGAAGCCATGAATCTCAAAGGCAACAAGGATGAATACCGCATGCTCACCGCCAAAACCTTGATCGATCATACCCAGAAGATGTTGGACTGGAGTGCAGGTGCCATAGACAGGCTGAAAGAAGAGCAACTCTGCGGCTATATCCTGAAGAGCAAATCTCCCTCCTGCGGCATGGAAAGAGTGAAGATCTACCCTCTGCATGGTGGAGCTGCCGGCAAGACCGGAGTGGGCATCTTTGCCCGCGAACTCTTATCCACTTTTCCGCTACTGCCCATCGAAGAAGAAGGCAGATTGCACGATCCCGCTATCCGCGAGAACTTCATCGAACGGGTGTTCATCATGCGGCGCTGGCACGATCTACTTTCGCGCAAAGTCACTGCAGCCGAGGTGATTTGGTTCCACAGAATCCATAAATACCTGATCATGGCGCACAGCCCCCAGCACTATCGCGAGATGGGTAAACTGGTGGCGGTGGTGAAACAGTACGCCATGCCCGACTTTTTGAATGAGTATCTGCAGCTACTGATGACGGCCACCGCCAGACACGCTACTCCCAGCAAGCACCAAAACGTGATGCTACACCTTCTGGGCTACTTCAAAGACGATCTGGATAGCTTTGAAAAGCAGGAATTGATCCAGCTCATCAAGCAATACAAAGACGGGCTCATCCCCCTCATCGTGCCCATCACCCTCATCAACCACTATGTGCGCAAATACGACAAAGAATATCTGGCGACTCAGGTCTATCTCTCGCCTCATCCCATGGAGCTGAAACTGCGGAATCACGCGTAGGCTATATTCTTAGCAATATTTACTGCCACGATGTTCAGGCAAAATCTGGACAGGCATTTTTCAATTGACAATTCGCCCCAGTTGTGGGCTTATCACTATAATTTGATTTAAACACTATAACTGTGTGTGCGATGGGCTTTTACCATGCGCCATGCACAAAGGAATACATGATGGAAAAGGATTTTTCCCAACTTGATACAATCATCCAGGCTTATCAAACGAAGCCCGGAATCCTGATCCCCTTATTGCAAGAGGTACAAAATCTGCTTGGCTATCTTTCCAAAGACGCCATGCGTTATATAGCGGACAAGATGCAAGTCCCCGCCGCGGATATCTATGGAGTTGCCACTTTTTACTCCATGTTCAAGCTCAAGCCTCAGGGCAAGCACATCGTTCGTGTCTGCAAAGGCACTGCCTGTCACGTCTCGGATGCCGATGAGATCAAAGACGCGCTCAAAAGCGCTTTGAGATTGCAGGGTGATGAAGATACTACCATGGATATGAAGTTTACCCTGGTGGAAGTGGCCTGTTTGGGCTGTTGCTCACTGGCTCCGGTGATTATGATCGACGACACCACTTTTGGCAAGCTCACTCCAGAGCTGATTCCCGGCATTCTGCAGCGCTACGCTTTTGGAGATGAGCAATGAGCAAGATCACGGTAAAAGTAGGAGTTGCCAGTTGCGGTGTGGCCGCAGGAGCCATGGAAGTATTTGAGCTTTTGGAACAGAATCGCAAGACAGGAGCAGGTTTCCGCCTCATGCGCACTGCCTGCATTGGTATGTGCTTTGAAGAGCCCATTGTGGAGCTCAGCGGAGGCAAGCTGGGCAATATCAGCCTGGGCAAGGTCCTGCCTGAGGATATCCTGAACAATATCGAAGAATACCGCCAGGGGAAGATGCCCACTGCCAATGTGATCCTCACCGAAAAGCATGAAGGCAGCCGTGATAGCCTGCTGGGTGAACAAACCCGGATCGTGCTGAAAAACTGCGGTGTGATAGACCCCACCTCCATCGATGATTATGAGGCGCATGGCGGCTATACTGCACTGAAGAAAGTCATGAAAATGTCTCCCGAAAAGGTAATAGAAATCATCAAAGACTCCGGCCTGCGTGGCCGGGGTGGAGCCGGATTCCCCACTGGCCTCAAATGGAGCTTTGCCGCTCAAGCCAAAGGCGCCAAGAAGTATGTGATCTGCAATGCCGATGAAGGCGATCCCGGAGCCTTCATGGACCGCAGCACCCTGGAAGGAGACCCGCACAATGTGATCGAAGGTATGATCATCGGTGCCTATGCCATGGGCGCGGATGAAGGCTATGTCTATTGCCGGGCCGAATATCCGATGGCGGTGAAGCATCTCAAGCTGGCCATTGCAGATGCCCAAAGAAAAGGCTATCTGGGCAGAAGCATCCTGGGCACCAATTTTTACTTTACCCTCCATATCAAGGAAGGCGCTGGCGCTTTCGTTTGTGGAGAAGAAACTGCCCTAATCCAATCCATCGAAGGCAAACGCGGTATGCCTGTGATTCGCCCACCCTTCCCTGCCGAAAGCGGGCTTTGGGGCTGTCCTACCAATATTAACAACGTGGAAACCTGGGCAAATATCACCTGGATCATCAATCATGGTGCGGAAGAATTCAAGAAGATCGGCACCCAGGAATCCCCTGGTACCAAGGTCTTTGCCCTGGCCGGAAAGATCGCCGGCAGTGGCCTCATCGAAGTGCCGATGGGTATTTCGCTGCGTGATATCATCTACAAAGTTGGCGGAGGCATGAAGAGCGAGAAGCCCTTCAAAGCAGTGCAGATGGGAGGCCCTTCCGGGGGCTGCATCCCGGCCTCACTCTTGGATACCACCGTGGATTACGATTCCATCAATGCTACCGGTGCGATTATGGGCTCCGGAGGCATGGTGGTGATGGACTCCTCTACCTGCATGGTGGATGTGGCGCGTTTCTTCCTGAATTTCACCCAAAACGAATCCTGTGGGAAATGCACATTTTGCCGGATCGGCACCCGCCGTATGCTGGAGATTCTCACCCGCATCACCAAAGGGCAGGGAGCTATGGAAGACATCCAAAAGCTGCGCGATCTGGCCGCCAATATCACCAAAGGTTCACTGTGCGGGCTGGGGCAGACAGCTCCCAATCCAGTGCTTACCACCCTGCGCTATTTTGAAGATGAATATCTGGCGCACATTCAGGACAAGCGCTGTCCCGCCAAGGTTTGCGCCCCACTCTTAAAATATGAAATCATCCCGGATCACTGCATCGGCTGCACCGCCTGTGCACGTGTGTGCCCGGTTTCCTGCATCTCTGGAAAGGTGAAGGAAATACATTTAATCAATCAGGACCAATGCATTCACTGCGGTGCATGCTACTCCGCCTGCAAATTTAACGCGATCAGTAAAGGATAAAGTCAATGCAAGTAGTGTTGAATGGGAAAACCATAGAAGCCCTTGAAGGAATGACAATATTGGACCTCGCAAACCGCGAAGGCATAGCCATTCCCACCCTCTGTCATGATAAAGAACTGGTGCCCAATGGCTCCTGCTGGGTCTGTGCCGTCAAGGTGGCAGGCCGCCGCGGATTTGTGACTTCCTGCGGCACCAAGCTCACGCCGGGCATGAAAATAACCACAGATGATACAGAGATTCATGCTGCGCGCAAGATGGCTCTAGAATTGCTGATCAGCGATCACTATGCGGATTGCGAAGCCCCTTGCAAGCTGGCCTGTCCGGATCAAGTGGATGTGCAGACCTATGTGTCCCTGATCGCCAATGGCAAGTATCACGAAGCGGTGAAGGTCATCAAAGACACCCTGCCCATGCCGCTTTCCATCGGGCGTGTCTGCCCCGCTTTTTGCGAAGTGGAATGCCGCCGCAAGATCGTGGAAGAGCCCATCGCCATCCGTCAGCTCAAACGCTTTGCCGCCGATGAGGATCTGGAAGACTTTTGGCAATATATTCCCGAAATCAAGCCGGCTAATGGCAAAAAGATCGCCATCATCGGAGGCGGTCCCAGTGGACTCACCTGCGGCTATTACCTGAGTTTTGAAGGCTTTGAAGTACATCTTTTTGAAGCGGAAGAAGCCTGTGGGGGCTGGCTCAGATACGGCATTCCGGAATATCGCCTGCCCAAGGATATCCTGGATCGTGAGATCGAACTGATGTGCATGGGCGGAATGCAGATTCACTATGGCATGGCTTTGGGAGACCAGCTTGCCCTGAGTGATCTTAGCCGTGACTATGATGCCGTGTATCTGGCTGTGGGCGCGCAAAATGCCGTGCCGATGCCGGTGCAGGGCAGTGATCTTTGCGGCTGCTATCTGGGGGTGGATTTTCTGAAGAGCCACGCCAAGGGGCAGACCCCGGATTTGGGGAAAAAGGTCGCCGTCGTGGGTGGGGGAAATACCGCCATAGATTGCGCCAGAACCGCCATCCGGATGGGCTGCGACGTGAGCATCATCTATCGCCGCACCAAAGACGAAATGCCCGCAGAACTTTTTGAGATCGATGCCGCCATGCAGGAAGGGGTGAAATTCCATTTCCTGTGCAATCCTGTGGAATACAGCGGGATAGATTGCAAGCTCAATACAGTAAGAATCGAGAAGATGACCCTGGGAGAGCCCGATAAGAGCGGCAGAAGACGCCCCGAGCCCACAGGACAGTGTTTCATCGAAGAATACGACAGCATCATTGCCGCCATCTCACAGGTGCCGGAAGTGGAGCCTTTTAGCAGAGCCGAAAACCAGGTCGGGGGCGAAATGCTGCCCATTTCCCGCTGGCAAACCGCCATTGTGGATAATGCCACCATGTACAGCGGGATGGCCAATATCTTTGCGGGTGGCGATTTCCAGAGGGGCCCAGCCACCGCCATTGAAGCTATTGCCGATGGACGCAAGGCCGCTGAGGCCATTCAGAGCTATATCCTCACGGGAGAGCTGCCCAAAGCTAAATTTGTGTTTGATTCCAAGCGGGCACAGAAGCTGGAAGACGTTTCCCCGGAAGAATATGAGATGTTTATCAAAGCACCCCGCATCAAAATGTCGGAAATTCCTCTGGAAAAAGCGATCAGCACTTTTAAGGAAGTGGAGACGGGCTTTTCCGAGATTCAGGCGCGCCGGGAAGCCGCCCGCTGTCTGGAATGCGGCTGTCAGGTCAACGACACCTGTACTTTGAGATCATATTGCAGCCAATACGAAGTGGAGATGGACCGTTTTATGGGCTCCATTTCTCGCCATCCCATAGATTACTCGCATCCTTTCATCGTGCGTAATGCCAATAAATGTATCAACTGTGGCCGCTGTATCAGGACTTGTGCCGAGATTCAGGGCGCCAATGTGCTGGGCTTCATATATCGTGGATTTTCCGCGATTGTAGCCCCGGAATTTGGCGAATCCCTCACCCAAACCAGTTGTCTGGCTTGTGGCAAATGCACAGACGTCTGCCCTGTGGGAGCCTTGGTGGAGCGCAATCTGAATTACAAACTCAATCCCCGCCCCAAAGAAGATATTCTGCAAAACTGCGGACTCTGCGGCGTGGGTTGCAAGATCCAGGTGGAGATGCAGGCCGGAGAAGTGGTGCGCATCACCACTCCGGAGCAGGATCCTGGCTTCAACGGTAAAAACCTCTGCTTCAAAGGGCGCTTTGGCTGGCAATCTTTTGCCGGTAAACTCAGCCTGCCCCTGATCAAGCAAGATGATAAATATCAAGCAATTAGCTGGAAAGACGCCATCCAGGTAATCCAGAACAGACTGGAACTGGCCAAGAGCCACAGCATCGAAATCACCCCTCATATCACCTGTGAAGAGATGCTGATCGCCCAGAGAATCGCCAATACCCTCGGGGTGGATCTGCGCGCAAACCGCCGCTATTTTGCCTTTAGCGACTATTGGCTGGATCTGGTGCCCAAGGAATATGCCTTCGGACCCTTGGAAGATCACAACGAATTTGTGGTGATTGGCAATCTGAATTGTACCCTGCGCAGCATGATCAGGCTGGAGCAGCGCCAGGGCAAAAAGCTCACTTTGGTCGCCTATCCGGATGAACCTTTTGCCAAATTTGCCGATCTCAAGCTCTCCAAGCTGAGGGATCTGCCAGAAGGCGGAAACAAACTCTTTATCTACAATCAAAACCGCATTACGGAAGCCGAGGCCGGCGAGATCTGGCAATTGGCCGGTAGTAATCAGCATGTTTTGGTGACCACAGATTATACGAACCATGGTGCTTTTTTGAGTGTGGGAGTGAGGCCGGTGCGTACCCGTAAGGTGGATTTTGCCCTCTGCTTTGGCCAGGTCCCCGCTTCCAAAGCGGATTTCAAAGTGGCCATCACACCTTATATGCCGGATGGCTTTGAGGCGGATCTCATCCTGCCCGGTCCCAACTATCTGGAAATCGAAGGCCTCGCCATCGGCGATAATGGAGAAATCTCCCGCTTTGACAATCCTGCCAAGTCCATGATCATCAACGAACTGATGCGTGTATTCTATACGCTCAATTGGATCTCCCCTGCCACGGCAGATTTGCCGCATTGGAACAATCTGGCTTTGGGCCTAATCGCCAGAATGAGCCACTACGTTCCTGTGCCTTTTGAAGCTTTGCCGGATAAGGTTTTGCGGGAGACCGTGGTGCCCTCAGATGCGCCGATTGAGCAGTATCTGGAATCCCTGTACATACTCAGGAAAACTCCCGTACAATTCTGATTTCAGGCACAAGAGTCCCGCCTCCCTGGAGCCATGGACTTGGGTTTAACGGAGTTTCCATTCGAGATGACTCGGAAGTTCGAGTCATCTCGTGTTCAAGACATATGCAAGGCAAGTTCGGCGAGCAAGGATGCATTGAGCGGATATCCTGCGCTCTGTTTATGGACGGAAAGCGAGCTTTGGAGCCCCCGGATTTCCAGAATAATCTGAGTTCTGCTCCGGATTTAGCCTCAGGCCAGAAGATTTTATTGAGCGCCCTTGAATGCAGGTATTGAAGGCGCTGGAAGGCACTTTTCCCGATAGCAGATTAATCCTGATTAAGAATCAGCTTGACAAAATTTCCATTCCCAAATTAAAGGATAAGACCACATGGAGGATTAGTCCTAATTGGTAAGGCAGCGGTCTTGAAAACCGCCGGGTTCTGCCCATGGGGGTTCGAGTCCCTCATCCTCCGCCAGTGTATAGTAGTGATACCATAATATAGAAAAATGTATGGAGAGGTGACCGAGCTGGCTGAAGGTGTGCGCCTGCTAAGCGTATGTAGGTCAAAAGCCTACCGAGGGTTCGAATCCCTCCCTCTCCGCCACATTTTAGTTTTAGTTGGGCAGTCGCCAAGCGGTAAGGCACCAGGTTTTGGTCCTGGCATCCGGGGGTTCAAATCCTCCCTGCCCAGCCAATTAAATTTTAATGGGATGTCGTCTAATGGTAGGACAGCGGATTCTGGTTCCGTACGTGGGGGTTCAAGTCCTCCCATCCCAGCCATTTACCGATCGAGGTGGATTTCCGCCCCGATCGGTTTTTTTGTGTCCCAAAGTAAAGTGAAGAGGGAATGGGCGAGTGCTCTGGTCTGTCTCTATGCGCAAGCAGATAAGCTCAGACGATGCGGGATTTGGGCTTTTCCCCTTTGATAATCGCAATCGCGTTATCCGCTGCCATGGTGCCCATCGCAGCTCGCGTGGCAAAACTGGCTGAGCCGATATGCGGCAGTAGCACCACATTTTCCAGATCCAGGAGTTCCTGGGGGATATAGGGCTCTTCTTCATAGACATCGAAGCCGGCGGCAAAGATGCGCTGCTCTTGCAGAGCCTTGATCAGCTCCTTTTCATCTACGATAGCGCCTCTGCCGGTGTTGATCAAAACGGCAGTTTCCTTCATCATCGCCAGTTCTTTCTTCCCGATCAGATGGCGGGTCTCAGGGGTCAAAGGTGCGTGGATGCTGAGGATGTCGGATTCTTTCAGCAAGGTCTCCAAATCCACTCTGGTGGCCTCATAATCCGGGGATTTCTCGCTTCTGCTGTGATACAGGATCTTCATGCCAAAGCCGGTGGCTCTTTTGCCCACAGCTTCGCCGATCCTGCCCAGGCCCAGGATTCCCAGGGTGCGAGCGTGCAGATCCTGCCCCAAAAACAAGAGCGGTTCCCAGCCCACAAATTCACCGCGGCGCACGAATTTATCGCTTTCCACGATGCGGCGGGAGGCGGCCATAATCAAGGCCCAAGCCAGATCTGCAGTGCTTTCAGTAAGCACGCCGGGGGTATTGCACACGGCAATATTTTTGGATTTGGCATAGTCGATATCGATGTTGTTGTAGCCCACGGCATAGTTTGAGACCACACGCAATTTGGGGGCGGCATCGAGCAGCTCACGATCGATGGTATCTCCCAAAAGACAGAGCAGGGCATCCATCTGGGGAATGTGGCTGGCAAGCTCGGCTTTGCTGAGGTTGCGGGGTTCGGTATTGACATGCACTTCAAAGGTCTGCTGCAATTGATCCACAGCATTTTGGGGAATCATGCGGGTGAGCAGCAATTTGGATTTGGCTTCATCCGGATTGAGGATGGCGATTTCTGCTTTGGTTTGGGCTTTCTGTTCAGGCTGCATAAAGTATTGAAATTCCAGATTTCTCCCCTCGAAATCTCGAGCCCAAAAATGGTAGATTTGGTAGTATTCGCTGGTCTCCGGTTTGCCGGTAGCGATCTTCTTTAGGCGGGCATAGCGTGCATCCACTTCTGCAGGGCTGTCATAGACAAAAGTGATGATGCCGTTTGTTTCGCTGGCCTCACCTTCACAAAATCCCAGCTTCAGGGTTCCATGGTTAAAGATCAGGCATTTGCCTTGATCCTTCCATAGCTTTAGGCCCAGTTCCCCTTCATAAAACTCTCTGATTCCAGTCAAATTGGCGGTCTTAAAAAAGATGATGCCAGACATATTTCGCTCCTATTTTGCTTTTATAGATATGATAAGTCAGATGGCGCTGCCTCCAAAGACTATCTAAGCCGGCTGGGATTGAATAAAAGAGAGAAGTGGTCACACGTATAGGACGGATCAAACGGATTTACACGGATTATGGCTATCAATAAGCATATATCTGGCATATACTTTAAAAGCTACTAAGACCAATGGATCATATAAACTTAGCCACCTAATCCGTCTCATCCGTTTTCTCCATATAACTCGTGTAACTATCAGAAAATCATAGGACCAGGATCTAAACAAAGTATTAAGAGAGGCCGAATCTGAAAATACATTGACAAAATCCACAGGCAATTGAGTGTGGCGATTAGAGAATATTACATGGAGAACTTGATGAACTTTCGCATCTATGAGTATCTTAGCGTATTCATAATGTCCTGGCTATTTGTATATGGGCTCACGCCTTTTATGATCAAACTAGCCTATAAGATAAACTTTGTGGATAAGCCCGAAGCCCGGAAAATGCACCTCAAAAGCGTACCGCTGATGGGGGGGCTGGTCGTGGCCTTAGGCTTCATCCTGCTCTGTGTGTATGATGTGGTGATGTCCCCTGGTCGGTACTTTGACCGGCCCATGCTTGGCTATCTGGCTGGCAGCGTGATCATTGTGATCATTGGTGTGGTCGATGACCGGCGCGGTATGAAGCCCCTGATCAAGCTGGGTGGGCAATTTCTGGTAAGTGCGACCTTCATCTTCACAAACTTCACCTTTCCTGAGCTGCAGCGCATGTTTGGCAGTATCTATATCACTCTCCCACTTCTGCTGCTGTGGATGGTGGGGCTGATGAATGCGATGAACTTTTTGGACAACATGGACGGCATCATCAGTGGCATGGCAGGGATCTTGGGGCTGGGCTTTTTTGCCTTTGCGCTCACCAATGCCACTTCTTCGAATCCCGGTGCCATGGCCCTCATCGCTTTGATCTCACTTAGTTTTGCCGGTTCCACTTTTGGCTTTTTGCCTTATAACTTCAATCCTGCCAAGATCTTTTTGGGAGATGCCGGCAGTATGTTTATCGGCTATTTCCTGTCCTCAATGGGCATCATGATGGCGCAATATGCCGGCATAAAATACAACGACAAAATCTTTTACCTCTTGCCAGTACTGCTGCTGAGCTATGCCATCTTCGATATCTCGCTGGTGAGCTTTACCCGCAGGCGCGATGGCCGGCATGTGATGCAAGGTGGTAAAGACCACTCCACCCATCGCATCAATACCGTGCTGGGCTCCGTAAAGGTCACGGCTGCCATCATCTATACGATCAATGTGCTTATCGTGCTCACTTCTATCATCGTCTTCAGGATCGGCTCACGGGAGCTGCTCATTTTCAGCACAATTCTCTTTGCCATCTTCTTTTTGATCTTTGGACGCAAGCTGGATCAGGTGCCGATCGTGGTGCCCGCCAATCAAAAGAAGGTCAAGTAAATGCAAATCAGAATCTTGGGTACCGGATCCGGCATGCCCAATCAGGAGCTGAACAACTCCTGTGTACTGGTTCAGACGGACAGCAGGACTTTCCTGTGGGACGCTGGAGAAGGATGCTCACGCAGTCTGCTCGATATCCAAATGCCGGAAAATGAGCTGGATGCAGTACTCATCACCCACTTTCATCCGGATCACATCAGCGGCATACTCATGCTGATACAGATGCTCTATTTGCAGGGGCGAAAAAGGGAACTGAGGCTGTATCTGCCGGAGCGGGAAAACGAATTCCGCGCTATGCTGCAGTTCTTTTATATCTTTCCCAAACGCTTTGATTTCGATCTGCAGATACTTCCCCTGAGCAGAGTCTCAGAGGAATTTCCCGAAATCAGCATCTGCAAAAACGACCATCTTCTGGGCTATAAGGACTTGATTGAGAGTCACAATCTGCCCAATGAGCTCAGAGCATTTTCGCTGAAGCTGAGCTCTCCCCAGGGCGATTTTGTCTATAGTTCGGATCTGCAGACTACCGATAGCATTGCGGATTTTGCCCGGGGCGCACACACTCTGCTGGTGGATTCCGGACACCCGGAACTGCAGCAGATCCAAAAGCTGAGGGATTATGGCATCAAGCGCATCCTGCTCACCCACGAATGCCGGCCCGAAACCAAAAAGTGGCTGAGCGAGAATCCCGACAGCCGCTATCAAGAGGCCATTCAAGGTCATAAATATGTTATTTGAAATACACTTTGAGGTTATTCTTTGAACATGCAGATCAAAAAAGTATTGAAAACGGCGCTTTTGCTGCTGTGTCTGTCTTTGTGGCTGGTGCTGAGCAGCGGTTGTGAGATCAACCGTCTGAAAAGCGCACAGAAACTCTATGACGAAGGGCGCTATGCCGGATCGATCCAGGAGCTCGACGACCTGGTCCGGATCGGCAAAAATGGCGCAATCGTCACCCGGGCGGAACTGCTGCGGGGAAATTGCTATCTGGAACTGGGTAAGACAGCTCTGGAGCGCAATAGTCGCGCTCTGGGCATCCGCTTCTTAAAACTGGCCAATAACGAACTGGCGGACGATGAACTGGCAAAGCTCTACCTGCGGATGGCCGAAGAAGCTTTTCAGGCGGGAGATCTGCCTGTGGCCAAGACCTATCTGGACGACATCATTCGCGAAGTTCCCGCCTCACCACTGATCCCACAGGTGATGCTCCGCCGCATCAGCATCTATATGGAAGAGTATCAGGATCGCAATTCTACCTGGCGGGATTACACCTATCTCTATGACAACTTTCCCAATAATCCCTTTGAAATACAGGCCCGGCGCTACGTGATGCAATTCATCGATACGAAGACGGATTATGCTCAGCATCTACTCCAGCAGGGCTATTATGATGCGGCTTTGAGAGAGCTTTTTGAACTCTCGCGCTATCCTGTGGTAAAATCCGAGACGATCAACCGCTTGATCTCCGATGTCTATCAGGCTCAGGCGGAGGACTTTATCGATGATCAGGATTACCTGGAAGCAGACCGGCTCTTCCGCATTGCCCTGCAGTACGATCCCAGCAAGCAAGCTGAGGTGGATGCCCGCTTGGAAGGCATCACTTCGCTGTATGTGCGCAAGGGCAACAGTCTCCTGGACGATCGGGATTTTGAAGCTGCTTTGTTACATTACAATAAGACCTTTGAGATTATTCCGGGCTATCCTCCAGCGTTAGAGGCGATTGCCAGACTGGAGAGAATCAAAGCGAATATCCGCCAGGCTGAGTATCTCTATGCCCAGGGCGATATGCAAGAGGATCTGCAAAAACACGCAGAGGCTCTGAAGTATTACAATCAGGCTATCGCGCTGGATCCCAAAGAGGAATACAAGGCGCGGGCTGCCATCATGCGCAATATGGTGGAAGCGGAAAGCAACCCCACGGCCTTTGCCCGCAGAATCATCAATGAATATCGCGGTGGTCTGCTGCTCAAACGCATCGATGCAAAACGCGCTGAGATCCTGCAAGGGCTGGAACCCAAAGATATCCGGGATAGCGGCTGGAAGATTCTGCTCTCCACCGGACAGTATAAATACGAGGCCAGATACGACCTTATGACCCCCACCCAGACCTTTTTGTATATCTGGCAGATCAACTTGCGGGATCGCTCTGTGATCCCTCTGAATAAGCTCTCTGAAGCGCTGATGCAATAAGGATATGAAGATGAGATCTAACTTTATGAAACCGGTGCTGCTGCTACTCCTGCTCTGCTTTGGCCTCCTCTCGGCAAAACCCTTTGATATCCAGGCTTTTTCGGATAGCACCAAATACAACTGGCAGGACTATCAGGATCGCGCTGAATTCCGCGAAGATCTGCTCACCAGGCAAAACCGCCTGCAACTCTATGAACTGGAATCGGTGGCCTTTAATGCCAACATTCTCAAAAGCGCGGTGATGCCGGGCTGGGGACAGCTTTCCACGAAAAACAACACGAAAGGCACATTGATCCTGAGTCTGGAGCTGGTCTCGGCCATCGGAGCCCTGTATTTCCATGATCAGGCTAAAAAGAACTATGATAAATACTATGCAGCACATCAGATCGATGATATCAACAACTACTGGGGTAAGGCCGAAAAACCTTACCACTATTCGCTGATGCTGATGGGCTTGGGCTCCATCATCTGGGCCTACAATATTTACGACGTGGTGATCTCAACCAACGAATACAACGCCAATCTCTGGCAAGACATCATCCAGCGCGGGAGCAGCTCTCCTTTGCAGGTCACTCCCACTGGCGTGGAATTCAGGTTTTAGGAGGAATTATGATCCGCAAATTGATCCCCATCATCCTGATCGCTCTGGCTTTGGGCGCCTGTGGCATCAAGCGTGACAATCCTCTGGACCCTTATGAAAACAACAGTATCATCGTACCCGGAGATGTGACCGGTCTGCAACACACGGTTTTGGGCTCAGGAAGCCCCACGCCTTACATTCTCTTTGAATGGAATAGCAACAATGCCTACAATACAGATGGCTACTATATCTATCGCAGCTTGGGCTATTTCAGTGCTTATGCTGTGGTGGACACCGTGTTGCACATCACTGGCGAGTCGCTGCAAAGCTATGTGCACAGCTCTGCCAACGACCCCACCGTGGGCCCGGGAGATTTCTGGTACCGCATCTCCGCCTACAAGAATTTCCCTGCCGGTAGATTGGAGGGCAGGCCGAGCTCGCCGCATTTTGTCCGTATCAGCAATCGATGATAGACTATCTCAGCCGGCTGAATGACCGCCAGCGGGAAGTGGTCACGGATCTTGATCACCCGATTCTGGTTTTGGCCGGAGCCGGGAGCGGCAAGACCCGCTGCATCATCTATCGCGCTGCCTATCTGATCAAAGAAAAGCGGGTCCCGCCCTGGCAGATCCTGATCGTTACCTTCACCAATAAAGCGGCCAGAGAGCTGCAAACCCGGCTGGAACAACTACTCAATATCCCAGTGCGCTCGCTGTGGGTAGGCACTTTCCACTCCATCTGTCTGCGCATTCTGCGCTTTGAAGCCAGCCATCTGCCTTACAACGCCAATTTCTCCATCTACGGCACAGACGAACAGAAATCTGTGCTCAAAAAGATCTATAAGACGCATGGCTTTGACGTGCAGAAGTATCCCTTGAACAGAGTCCTGGGGCGCATTGGCCGCTACAAAAACCAGCTCATGCTACCAGAGGATATCGATAAGGCCGAATTTGAAGACAGCGCCTTCCTTTCCGGATTCGTGAGCATCTACCACCATTATCAACAGACTCTGCTGATGAATCAGGCCATGGATTTTGACGACATCCTGCTGTATACAGCGCGCTTGCTTCAGGAAAGCGATGAACTGCGCGCCAAGTACCAGGGCATCTTTCAATACATCATGATCGATGAATATCAGGACACCAATAAAGCCCAGTTTGAGATCATCCACCAATTGGCCAAAGAGCACCAGAGGGTCTGCGTGGTGGGCGATGACGACCAGGCTATATACAGTTTTCGCGGGGCCACACTGCGCAATATCCTGGAGTTTGAACGCGACTACAAAGAGGTCAAATCCATCCGCCTGGAGCAGAATTACCGTAGCACCACTGCGATCCTGGATCTGGCCAATCAGGTGATCAAAAGCAACAAAAACCGCCATCCCAAAGAACTCTGGAGTGAGCTGGGAGTAGGGATAAAGCCCTTATTGAGAGTTTACCCTGATGCCAATGCCGAAGCCGAGCAGATCGCCTCTGAGATCCAAGGCTTTTGGGAAGCAGGCTGCGACCTCAGAGACCTCACCATCTTGTACCGTACAAACGCCCAATCCCGCCTTTTTGAGAATGCCCTGATGCAGAAGAAGATACCTTACAGCATCGTGGGTAGTCTGCAATTTTACCAGCGCAAGGAGATCAAAGACCTGATCGCCTATTTGAGTACACTGAGCAATCCTGCCGACAATGAAAGCCTGCTGAGGATCATCAATGAACCTCCCCGCGGGATCGGACAAACCACTGTCACCAGACTCCTGGGCTTTGCCGTAAAGACGCGCATCTCCCTGTATCAGACCATCCTGAACCCCGGTGCGGTGAAGGAACTGAAATCTGCCGCTCTCAAACGGGTAAGCGATTTTGCCGAAATGATGCAAGTCTGGAGTAAGGCTGCCAAAGCCCAGCCTGTGGCCGATCTGGTGAAAGAAATCGTGGAAGAGCTGGGCATGATCAGCTTGTATCGCAAAAGCAGCGATCCCAAAGACATAGCCCGCGCTGAGAACTTGATCGAATTTGTGGCCTCGGTGAATGAATTTGCCGAACGCTTTGCCCAGGACACCCAGAAGACCGCCTATTTGGAGGACTTCTTGCCCTTCATCGCCTTGCAGACAGATCTGGACATGGTTTCGGACGATCTGCAAAGTGTGCGTCTGATGACTCTGCACAATGCCAAGGGATTGGAATTTGAAACAGTATATATCGCCGGAATGGAGAATGAATTGCTCCCGCATCGCATGAGTATGGAGACCCGCGAGGAAGTCGAAGAAGAACGCCGCCTGTTTTATGTGGGCATCACCCGTGCCAAACGCCGCTTGGTGCTCAGTCTGGCTTTGTCCCGCCGGCTTTACGATCGCTATGAAATCACCAAACCCAGCATGTTTCTCAGCGGTCTGGATGATGTTCTGGAGAGCGAAGACTACGATCTACAGCGGCCGCGCAGCACTTACCAAAAGCCCAAACACAAGGTCCGGGATAACCAGAAGTTCTTCCGCATCGGCCAAAAGGTCTGGCACGATGAGCATCTGGAAGGTGTGGTGCTCTCCGTGAATGGCACGGATCAGGATGCTGTCTTGGTGGTCTCCTTCAAAAACGGCAAATTGCTGAAAATAATAGGAAGCTATCTGAAGACAGAGCCTGCAACGCTATAGTTTAGATCTCAATTCAATGAATCAAATGCAACATCGCAACGAAGTGACAGGCACAGCCTATCAGCACAAATAGATGCCAGATGGCGTGATGATAGGGCATTTTACGCGCGGTATAAAAGATCACTCCCATAGAGTAGAAGAAGCCTCCGATCAGCACCCAGATCAGGAACTTTGTCGATACACAGGCCAAAAGCGGCCTCAGCGCAATGATCAGAATCCAGCCCATGAGCAGGTAAATCACTAAAGACACCCACTTTGGTATGCGCATGGCAAAGACCTTCAGGCAGATACCGGCAATAGTGAGTCCCCAGATGATACCGAACATGGTCCAGCCCCAGCCTCCACGCATGGTGCCGATGGTCACCGGGGTATAGGTTCCGGCGATTAGCAGAAAGATGGAAGAGTGGTCCAGTATCCTGAAAAAGCGCTTCACATAGGGCTGAGGAAAGGCGTGATACAGGGTAGATGACAAGAAGAGGATGATCATGGTAGCGCCATAGATGCTGAAGGATACGATCTTCCAGGTATCGCTGATGCGGGCTGCATAGACCACCAGAACCACCAGAGCAGCGATGGACAGCCCCACTCCGATACCATGGGTGATGGCATTGGCGATCTCTTCCCTGGGGCTTTGTTTTGGGCTCAGGGGGATGCGGTCTAAAAACCTTTTCTTAGTCAAGCCTTGGCCAAATACAGATCACGGATGCGCAGTTCTAGCTCTTCCGGAACGAGGCCGGAGATGCTTTCTCCCGCCTTGATCTTAGCTCTGATCGCCGAAGAAGATATATCGCAGAGCGGCATATCCAGGATGGTGTATCCCACCTGAGACAGCACATCACAGGGCATAGTGCAATCCGGACGCGGGAGTACGATAAAATGCAGATTCTCTTTGAGCCAGGGAAAGTCATGCCAATTGGGCAGGTTTTCCAGATTATCCGCTCCGATGATGAAGGCAAAGCTTTGCTCCGGATGCAGCTTGATCAATTTGCGCACCAGATCGCTGGTATATCCGCTTTCTCCACGTTCGGCATCCCAGACTTCGATGGGTGTGCGAAAATCCGCTGCGGGTTGAGAGATAAAGTGCACGGGGTTAAAGCTATTCACCGCTTCTTGCGCCAGGGCCAACCGGCTGTCATAATCCAGGGCTATCCCTTCGCCTTTGAAATTGTGCTTGAAACTGGGCACCAAAATCACCTTGTGGATGGGGCTCAGGCTCAGCACTTCTTTGGCCAGATACAGATGTCCATTGTGGATGGGATCAAAGCTTCCGCCCAAGATGGCATAAGCGCCTGTCAGGATTTCACATTTAGCCATGTCAATCGAACTTTTTATCCAATTTATGCGCTTCCTTGCTTCCCGGATAGCGGGATTTCAGGCGTGAATAGGAGGCAGAGGCAGCCTCTTTGTTTTTCTGACGCAGATGCAAAAGGGCCGAATAGTATAGCGATTTGCGATCCAGGGTATCGGTATTACCCAAGGCGATCACTTCATCAAAATACATCAGGGCAGCGCTATAATCTCTCATTTTGTAATAGATATAGCCATTTTCATATTTCTTTTCGATGAGTTTATACTGGGCACGGCGGATGTATTCCAGGCTTCTTTCATAGCGGCTGTCTTTGGGAAAGCGCTCCATGAAAATCCCGAAAGCTTCGATGGCCGAAACCGTCTCAGTTTGATCACGATCGGAATTCAGGGATTCCTCAAAGAAGCACAGGGCTGTGCGGAAATAGGCATCCGCAGCATTGGGATGATCCGGAAAGCCATCGATAAACTGCTGATATTTCAGCCGGGCATCGGTAAATTTGTTCTGGGCATAATAGCTGTCTGCCAGGCGCATGGTGGCATAAGCCGTGGCTGCAGATTTGCGTTCAAATGAAATCTCGTCATAGAGCACGGCAGCTTTGGAGTATTTGCGATTTGCATAAAGCTCATCGGCCTTAGCCAGCTTTTGCTCGGTGCTGATCTCCACTTTATTCTTGCTACAAGCGCCGAAAAGTAGTATGATCAGCATTAAAAAACTAAGGTATCTTTTCATCAGATGTCCTTTATTCGATAGTCCACAATAAGAATATGATCGAAGCGATAGCAGTGGTGGCTATCAACGGCTCAAACCAACGCAAGTGAGGGGCGGACATGGTGCTTTCTGCACTGTTTGGCTGCAGATAGTCAAAGCTATCTATAGCGATGAGCTGACGCCCCGGAAGCTGAACTTGCTTTACTTCAAAACTATGCACCGCTTTACGTTCGGTGCGGTAGGACAGGAAGCTTTTATGCTCCTTTGTCACCCATTTGATATTCATCTGCACCTGCACCAGGAGCGCCTGCTGAAGGCCATATTCGTCCAGCGAAATGCTCTCGGATTCGGGGTCAAATTCGGTGTAAAAAGAGTGGGCAGTACTTTGCCTGATATCCGCATCTCGCTTTAGCAAGAGCTGGCTGAGGTTCCTCGACAAGGCAGGGCTGAATTCCCCACAGCGCAGATCCAAAAACAAGGGTTGATCCAAGCTAATGGCAGCAGCGATATCCAGGGCCACAGCCCTCAGCTCATCATCGAGCTGCTCTGCCCACACCAAGCTGGCGTGGGCCATTAGCAGCATTATAATAAGGAGCCCAAGGGCACGATATCTGGTCATTACTCTCTATTTGAGTTCGTTCAGATAGCGGTTGAGCAAATCGTTTCTGTAATAATTTGGGGAGTCGTTTTTGAGCTTATTCAGCTCTCTTTTTGCGGCCTCAAGCTCTCCCAGATTTTTGTAACACATGCCGATCTTGAGCTGAGCGTCTTCCACTTTCCAGGATTTGGGATAGCGTGAAATCACGGTCTGAAATTCCTTCAAAGCACTTTGCATTTCGCCCATGGCATAATGGCTTTCGCCTTTCCAGTACACGGCATGACCAGCGTATTTGCTATTTGGATAATTCGCCAGATACTTGTCGAGATCGACGATCGCCTTGCTGAATTTACCATCGTAATACACGTCGCGGGCTTTTTTGTAAGCAGCCCATTCATCGGCAGAAACGATATCTGTGGAAGTAGTGCCTTTGGCGACGGCTTCTTTCATGATTTCCAGTTCATACCGGGCATCCCGTACATCTTCTGTGAGGCGGGCTATCTGAGTATTGAGATCGCCGCAAGCGCAGTCTTCGCCTTCTGAGCCCTGCCCTGCTTTCGATCCGCCTTCAAGAGCCATGATTCTGGCCACAATGGCCCGATCCGAATCTTGCACGCTGTTTGAGAGCTCTCTTAAGGACACCGTGAGCTTGGATTGTTCCGAAATGAGGGATTTCATATCTTGCTCATTTTGCACAAGTTGCATATTGAGTTGTGATATGTCCGTAGCATCTGCCGTACCTTCGATGTTTCTGCGGGTTTGCATGATTTCTTTGCGCAAAACCACGAGTTCTTCGCTGTTTTGCCTGAGATCAGCTTCCAGAGTTTGCAGCTTTTTTTGCTCGCTACGGAAGGCTTTGTTACTTACGCATCCGGTGAAGACGATCATAAGCAGGGTCAGTGTCAGCAATAATGTTCTTTTCATAATATTCTCCTGTTTTAATGGTTACTAATTGGCCAAAAAGGCCTTGTATCCTTTGTATGTAGAATAGATGTCGGCTTTGGAGCTGAGCTCGTAAAGAGAGTGCATTCCCATGATGCCCACTCCACAATCGATTACCTGAGCGCCGAGATTGGCCAGGATGTACGCGATGGTACCACCGCCGCCTTCATCCACTTTACCCAGTTCTCCGGTCTGCCAGAAAACGCCGGCTGCGGTGAAGATCTTGAGTACTTTTGCAGAGAATTCCGCATCAGCGTCGTTGCAGCCAGATTTTCCGCGGGAACCGGTGAATTTGGAGACACCGATGCCGTAATTAAACAGAACTGCGTTCTCTTTTTCATGCACATTGGGATAATTGGGGTTCAGGGCAGCGCAGACGTCTGCACTGAGGATGTGGGAATTGATAAAGGCTTTACGCAGGTTTGAGCTGGAATTATCTTCCCCTTTGTATGCCATCAAATCGGCCACAAAATCCTGAATAAAGATGGACTGTGCACCTGTGGCGCCCATGCTGCCCACTTCTTCTTTGTCCGATAGATACACTATCATGCTCTTTTCGGGCTTAGTATCCTGATTTGCCAACAGCGCGGTAAGGCCGGTGTAGGCGCAGACGCGATCGTCCTGGCCATATCCCACTACCATAGAACCGTCGATTCCGGCATCTCGGGCTTTGGTGGCAGGCACCAATTGCAATTCAGCCGAAAGGAAATCCGCTTCAGTGATGCCATAGGCTGTATTCAAAGCCTGTAGAACAAAGGCTTTGGCAGCTTCTTTTTCTTCGCCACCAGGCTGCATCATCCCGCTGAACACGAGATTGAGTTTGGAGGCATCGATAGCCTCATTAAGGTTTTTAGAATACTGCTCTTTAGCAGCCAGATGAGGTAAAAGATCCGGAATCACGAACACGGGCTCATTTTCTTTTTCACCGATGCTGATGTTCAGCAAGCTGCCATCCTGCTTCACAATCACGCCATGCAAGGACAGAGGAGTGGAAACCCATTGATATTTCTTGATGCCACCATAGTAATGTGTGCGCATGCAGGTCATTTTGGTATTGCTGTCTTCATAGAGTGGATTCTGCTTGAGATCGATCCTGGGGGAATCGATGTGTGCAGCCACCATATTAAAGCCTTTATTGAGGGGCTCAGTGCCCAGGATCGCCACGGCCATGGTCTTGCCTCTAAAGATGCTATAGACCTTTTTGGCGCCGGCTTTGCTGTGCATATCCACAAATTTATGTTTTTTGAGTAGTTTTTCCATCCAGACTGCCACTTCACGTTCGGTTTTGGCTTGATTCAGGAATTCTTTGTAATCCACGGCATAATCCATGGCAGCTTTTTGTTCAGCTACAGGAGCGTCTTTCCAAAAGTTCTTACGTTCGTAAGCGAATTCGCTTTTCTTGGGTTTGGTGTTCTTCATTTGTTCTCCAGTTATCTTTTATTTTATCATAATATTTCAAGTATTTTGAGCCGGCGTTCACCCATTGGTGCGCTGATCTTGGCTATTTCCTGCGGCTTTTTGCCCAGCAATCCTTTCCCGATGGGAGAAACCACTGAGACCACCTGCAGGTCGTGCTCGTCTTCATAAAAATTCAATTCTGCAGCTCCCACCACTTTGAAGGTAGTTTCTTCTGCTGTGTCGAGATCGCTGGCCCGGCAGGAACTGCCAAAGCGAACCACATCTTTGGGAAAACCGCTGGGATCGATCACTTTCAATTGGGCGGATCTGCGTCTGAGATAATCTATCTCAGAATCTATGGCGCGCTGTCTTTCTCTGGCGGCCTTGTATTCCGCATTCTCGCTCAAATCACCAAATTCACGGGCAATTGTAATAGCTGTAATCACTTCGGGACGCTCTGTCATGAGATCGTTTATGCGCTTTTGCAAACGCTCCATGCCGATCGTGGTAATAAATACACTCAAATCCACTAAGCCTTGGCTCCTTTCTTTCTTTTCAGCACTTTCATCGCGGAAAGGCTGGCTTTCTTCACTCTGGCATTGCCACTTTTGGTCCAAAGCTCAACTTCTTTGTAGATCTCGGGATCGTAATCCACGATGGCAGCGCAAAGCAGCTCCACGATCTGAGGATCGCGGGAGATGCCAAATTCCTTCCAGGTAGCCTGATAGGCCTCTGGATTCAGCTTGGCAATGGCTTTCAGCAAGAGCACATGGAGGCCCAAAGTTTCTCCCAAAGGATAGGCCCATTGATTTTGAAAATGACTAAGCACCTGGGGAATCAGCTCTTCGCTGCGCTTGATCAATTTCAAGCAAAGATTGGTGGCTGCCCAGGCGATCTCTTCTTTCTCACTTTTGGTCCATTGCAGTACTTTTTCCAGATATAATTCGGGTTTTTTCCGGGTCAATGAAAGCATCACTTTATCCAGCAGAGCATTGATCTCAGAGGTATTGCCATGGTGCATCATCTCTTCCAAAAGCGGGAGGTAGACCTCAGGCTTTTTATTGATGAGCTTGGAGACGATAGTACCAAAAGCAAGCTTGCCGTAATCCTCATTCTTCAGCCACAAATGCCGGTAAAACGGGATGTAGTCAAGGTGTTTCTTGCCGATATTCCTGACCAATATTCCGCTGACAAAGGTGATAACTTCGGAGGGTATCTTACCATTGACCCGTTCCGGATATGCGATAAATATGATCTCAAAATCATAATCTTTCTTGGGCAGTTTGTGCATTAGATAATCTTCTGTATCTAAGGTTAGCCGTTCTTTCCAGTCTATGGTAAGCATCTATATCTCCTATAATTACATAATTTTTCTATTTTCTGCATAATCGCATAAGACTACAATACTGTCAAGCGAAATATGTAAAAGTGCATAGATTCGCCGTATCTTTTGTGACGCTACAAGTTTTGGGGCTGTGAGGTCTCAGCCAAAATGCTAGCCATAAAAGCTTTCCATGGCGTTGGCCTCAGCCGGCGGTGCCGTTGAATATGATGGGCAGAGGAGCTTGTATTATTTGCGGTATTCTGTTCTCTCAAAATCGGCTAAAGCCAGTGCAACGACCGGATAAATCCAGCAGTACTCTTGTGCACGCGCCGGCTGAAACCAGCGCCACGGTGGTGCAACGGCCTTGAATGCAAACTGTAGTCTTACTTGTCTGTTTAACTTGCTTTTAACGGGTGTTCGACTCGAATTGACTCGAAATCTCAAGTCAACTCGAGTCGAACACCCGTTAAAACCGTGTGGATGTATCAGCTAAGAACCCGGCAAGTCAGGGCGGAACGGAGTCCGCCCCAACGATAATCGATAAACGTTAAAACGTTAAAACGCTAAAACGTTAAAACCCCAAGCTACTTGATTCTAAGTATCTTGGTAATCTTGGTGGTTTCGGCATCGGCAATCCTGGCGAAGTAAACACCTTGTGCCACAGACTGACCTTTCTCATCATTACCGTTCCAGGTGACTTGGCCGAAGCCGCTATTGGCATAAAGCTGCAGGCTCTTAACTTTCTGTCCTTTGACATTATAGATGTCGATCTTTACATGCTGATTCACGGGTGATTTCACCTTGAGCGAGATTGTATCAGTAAAGGGATTGGGGTAGCAGCTTATAGACAGCGCTGCTGGCACGATCACAGGGTCATCGGTGGAAATGGGAGCTATGCTGCCCTGAAGATGCCAGAAGGCAGTCCCCAAGGGCGAAGTCTTGGCCCATAGCACTGCATGCAGGATGCCGGGCTCGGGGTTGCTGAGCACGATTCGGGAGTCAGACAAGGAGTCTGAGGCAAAATCGGCAGGCAGAGGCAGGGTGTCTGTATTGGAAAGGAAATTGCCATTTTCATCCAGGCGGATCAAAGTGGCGGCATTGCCGTTGGCTCCCGGAATCACATAGAGAAATCCATCCAGGATGCGATGCAGAGAGATATAATCCGGGGCATGTGTGTAGGGCGTTTGATGGATGACGTTTGTGCTGCTATGCTCCAGGTTTGAAATCAACAGAGCGTGGGATTGGCCACCTTCATTGTCCTCTCTTTGCAGGGTGATTAAGTGGTCATTGGGCAGGAGCTTGGCCTGGACTATCTCCCAATCATCCGGTAGATCTTGAGGATAGGCTGCCTCATCTGTAAACAGGGTATTGTTCAAATGATAGAGAAACTCCCCGCCATAGTAGTCCATGGATTTATAGATTACCGGTTCATTGAGTTTGTGCCATTTGACCACTGAGCCAGGGTTATCAAAGCTCACAGATTCAGAGATCAGAGCACCCAAGCCCCACACATCATTGCTGGGCATATTATCAAAGCTGCGAGGATCATAGCGATGCGCTCTTTTGTAGCCCACTCCGGCTCCGGCAGCTCCTGGGTAATTTCTGGGTTGAAGACCTAACTGTAAGCCAAACACGGGATCTGTAAGCGGATTGGGGCTCACAGGACCTCCGCACTTATCCAGATCTATATCCCAGATGCCGCTGGGGTATTCACCATCGCTATACGATCTGTGCATGAAGCCTGCTCGTTCCTGGTATAGTGAACCCCAAAGATTCATGGTTCCTCTTTCCAGGTAAGGTGCTGCTTCCGGCCAGAGGGGGTTGTACCAGGGATAGTCTATTTGGGAAGGCCAGGGATTTATTGCGGTCTGAGGATAATGTCTGCGATGCAGGTCTATATTGTCAAAATAGTGGGATTCACCCGCAATATCCATATTCACAGCGGGCACGGATGGATGCGGATGCTGGTATTCAAAGCTGAACATTCCGGAGCGACGCGCATTCGCAGCATCTTTATGCAGTGCGATGAGATCCGCATAGATGAAAATGCCGCCACCGAAGGGTTCCATATAATCGCTATCACTTCCCAGATTTGGATGTATTCTCAGAGAATCTGCCGGATTCTTATAGCCATATTTGATGATGATTTGCTTATCGCTGATCAGGGTCACCTTGTCCGCAGCGTTATAGGGATCAAGAGGTGATGATCCGACTGGTGTGCCACTGAGCAAGATATCTCCGATCAGATAGATATCAGAATCGCAATAGATGCTCCTCTGGCCAGAGAAAGTGCCTTTGAGCCAGAGCGTTCCTTTCACGTGGAGCTTTTCGGGCAATAGCCCTCCCGAGATGGGGGTCCAGATAGTATCCCGGACGGTGAAACTATTGCGGTACAAGAGTGTGCCTCCTAAACTGGGATAGGGATCATACACATCTGCATAAACACGGCGAGGCACGGAAAGGGTGCCCAGCCAGCCAGAGTAAGAGCCTCCCTCGACCTCCAGCAGCAGTATGTAATCATCGTTGTCCAAGGGGCCAAGAGACTCCGCCTGAGCCATAAAATCTTGTTTAAACAGAGTTAGATTGGGCCGGAATAGTGCCGGATCCGCATTTTCGATCAGTCCGCCTTGGAAAACCTGATCCACGGGAAAGTTACTGGGAGTGCTGAGCACCTGTCCGGAGATTGTAACAGGCCCCAGGAACGTAGGCCACCCGCCATTGTTCCCACCGCCAATTTGTTTAATGTACATATCGGAGTTTATCAGCACAGGTCCCTCAATCACATCATAGCTAGAATAATAAATGTTTGTGTCATTCATTGATTTGTGTTTGTTCGTAAAACTTTCGTAAACGGCGTTATCCTGGGATTTCACAGTGAAATTTCTAATCCCTGCATCTGTGAGTGACATCAAAGGATAGGGGTCATTGCTATTGATCAAGCTTGCGGCCAGCACATTAGAAGTCCACGTGCTCCCGCAATTTTCCGAGATACATTGATACATATAATCGATGCCTTTTACCAGAATGGTGATCTTGGGCAGATCAACCACCAGGCTGGGGGCTCCGGGATCCGAGCTGATGAAGAAATCAACATAGCCTAGCACTACGGAACTGTGGGTATCGCCATGGCTTGATTTTGTGAAGTTCAATAAAGAATAATTATCGTCTGCCCTGGATAGATAGGCGATGTAGATGGTGTCTCCCACCGCCTGGGTGGCAGGTTCACCAGCGAAGCTGACAGCAGCATTGCCGATAGGATTTGGGGTGTCCTCCCAAGTAATGGCAAAGACACTGCAAAACATTAGCGTCAGAACGACGAAACTAAATACATGCTTCATAATAAACCTCCTTATTCGAAGCTTCAAAGCCACGACTGACATAATATTATCGTGTGGATATAGTGAATTGCAATATTCGTTCCATAAGTGAGGAAGCTTTCCGTCCTATAACTTGTTTTATAACACCAATCTGGCTTGGGCAGAGGGATTGCAGGCAATTGAACTTGAATATAAGTATATTAAAAAAGTAAGAGCAGGTTTAAATATCTAATAATTCAGATAACAAGCCCCTGCTATCCGAATCCGGATCAGCGACTTTGCAAAACTATCCGGATTGGATGCGTCTCGCGTCCAGTCAACCAAAGTTACCCTATCAGGCTTCTTTTGTGGCCACCCAACCCTGGAAATCCAGAGGTAACTTGCTAAAGCCACCCTTCTCTACGACTTTGGTGGTGCCGGGATCGTCCGAAAAGAGATAGAGATAGTTTTGAGAGAGGCCGCGATGGTAATCTACCAGATGGTTTATCATGGCGCCACCAAAGCCTTTGCCCCGGAATTTCTCTCGGGTAAAGATGTCCGAAGCCCTGCTGTAGCCCGCATAGGTGCTCACCGAGGCCAAAGCTGCCAATTCGCCGTTACAGAATCCAGCCAAAAGATGGTAGGAAGGATGTTGCAGATGGCGCTCCACCACTTTGATGGTGGAATCTGTGCCGTATTCCAGGACGATGGTTTCCATCATATCGATATCCAGATGTCTCACGCGCTGAATGATGAGTTCACTTGCCGAACGCAGACTGCCTTCATGATCATGGAGGAGATACTCCTCCTGCATGATTTGAATATTAAAACCATGGTTTTCCAGGCTGGGGCTAAGCTTGGTGAGTTCATCCGGATCCAGTGCCGAAAAGATGCAAGGATTGATGCCCTTGGCTTTGTAAAATGATTCAATGTCGCGGATGCTGCTTTCAATGCCGATAAAATCTTTGATCACAGCATGGTTACTTTCTTGGGAGTTTTTGTTACCTTCATTGAAAAAGATCAGACCGTAGTCTTTCTGTTGCATACTGGCAAAACGTTGGGGATAGAGTAATTCCGTCTCTTTCAAACGGTTCATGTTAAAAGGTATCGCCATCTTGTCCACCTCTTGATTTTATTTGCAGCTTATGATAGTATAAGCTGTTTAATGTCAAGGGCAAGCTCAGCTTGCAGGGCTGGGAATTCAGAGGGTTTAAGAGAGTTCCTCGATCTTGGTATAAGCGGCAAAGAGCAATCTTCCGCCCACAAAGCCAAAACCGGCCTGCAAGAGATTGGCAGGAAGCTCGGCCAAAGCCACTGCCTTGCCAAAGCTGGGCATGATCCAGGTGCCTGCAAAATACACCGTGACCATCAGCACTGCACCGATCATAGGCCAGATACTGCGCATCCATTTGCCTGCGGATTTGCCCATGCCGGCAAAAAGTCCCAATAGAGCCTTCGCCACCAGGGTGATGGGTGCAAAGAGCGGAAAGCCGATAAGATCTGCCAGGGCAGAGCCCAAGCCACCTGCGATCAAGGCACTTTTGCGGCCTGCATAGAGTCCACAAAACACGATCACGACATCCCCAAAATTAAAGTAGCCGCCTCCGGGGATGGGAATGCGGATGAGCAGAGTGGTGACCATCACCAGGATGGTGAATCCGACCGTAAAATACCATTTCATTTGAGCTCCTTATGACAGTTTTCAATGAGATTATCGATTCTTTCGCCTTTGCTTTCGGCTTCGGCGAGCGTGAATAGCACCAAGCCTAAGGTGCTGGCCAGGGCACGTTTGAAGCGCTCTCTAAAGCCCTTTGGCTTTTGCCTCATGCCGGGGCTGAGCTCCTGCCACATTTTGATCTGGGCATAGGAGTGAAAGGCCGCATCATACAGAATCTTGCCCAGAATCAGATACTTGGTCTTGTGAATACCCAAGCCCGAACGGATGAGATCATCTACACAGACATAGGCGAAACACAGGCGAAAAGCCAAAATCGAACTGAGTAAAAGCAGCACCCGGGGCAGTCCATACTGCAGCCAATAATCCAGAGGCACAGTAGCTTGCGGGCTGATGCCAAAGAGGATAAAGATGGCATAAACCGCAGACAGCATCAGCACAAAGGGCAAGAGAATCTTTAGCTGCTGCCCAACTTTGCGGATGCCCAAGAGAGCCAGGGAAAGCAGCAGAGTAATGCCCAAAGCTGCGCCTTGCAAAGGGATATTGTGCAGCCACAGAATGCCAAAGAGGATGCAGTACACAAGGAAGACCAATGAAGCTAAAATCAGCTTAAGCATGGATCACAGTCTCCTGAGTACTCACCTGGACAAACTCCAGAATCTGCGCCGCTTCCAATTGATAGCGGTGAGAGCTGTAGATCAAACAGAGGGGTCTCTGCAGGTCTTGGGGAATATCCAAATTGTAAGCCTCATCCGCGATCACATAGACCGGCAGCTCGTCCTGCCTTTCGGCCAAATCCTGCCACAGATAGCGCCAGACATCGCCTTCCTCACGGATCGCAAAACCCGGTTTGAAGATCGCCGCCTGAGCCTTCAAAGCATAGAGTTGCAAGTGCATCTGCTGCTGCAAACACAGCACATAGAGGTCTTTTCTACCGTTAAGCTCGGGAAGCAAAACGCGGTGGATAAAGCTGCTTTTCCCGCTGCCATTGGCACCTTTGAGATAGTAGCTTGCACCGGGCTGGAAAAGGAGGGGTTTGTCTATAGCAAGGGTAAATCCCGGCCAGATCTCTCTTTTCCCTGCGGGCAGAGTGATCATGAGGGGTCCCTCAGCAAAATCTCTTTGTCACACTGTTTGATTAAGTCCAGGATTTGCAGGGCTATAGCTTCATCCAGGGAGTGAGTCAGGTGCCGGAATTCTATTCTGGGAGCAGGTGAATACAGCGCCAGGAGCGCCATCAAGACCACTTTCTGGCCTCCGGACAAGGCGTCCAATTTGTCGTCCTGGTTTAGCTTTTTAGCAGTGATACGTTCAAATTCGGCAAAGAGCCGGGCACTTTCCTTTGCGCCCAGATTGTACAGAATGATCTCATCGCGCACAGCGTCTGTGCACACCAGGGGATGCTGACCATCTGCAATTAAATAGCTCTTTTTTGAATCCATAAAAATCATCTGCCCAGAAAGAGGAGCTTTTGTCAAGCGAATCTGTAAAAATCGGCATTCATCCAGTGTACCCAGGACTTGATTCCGGGTTCTTGCCGCATGAGATGTCGTGGAGATGACGTGGAGATAAGAGGATTTTATCCTGCTATCTGCACGTCATCTTCACGACAACAAACGGGGATCAATGGAGAATGGGGTACGTGGCGCTGTCTTCAGACGGCGCGTGTCGGAGTAATTACTTGATAATTAAGGATTTAGTGTAAGATCGGACTCCATCTGCGGTCCAATCTACACCAGCTTAATCCCCATACATTCCAGCAGGGCCACTGCATCCGGCAGGCTAAAGCTGGCATTCTTGATGTTGTTATTCAGCGGATTGATCGCATAGCCATGGGCACCGTTGAACTTGGCTTTGCTGAGATTGGTATTATTGAAGCTGACGCTGCTGAAGCTCGTGCCGATGAAATTGCTTTCGGCAAGGTTGGACCCAATGAAGTCCGTTTCAATGATTTCGCAGTCTTTAAAGCGGGTTTTCTTCAGTTCCAGGAAGTTAAAATTGCAGCTACGCAGCAGGCATCCGGAAAAGCCAATGCCGAAGCCCAGGGTATTGCAGCGCGTGAAATCCACCCCCACCAGCTTAGAAGTTTCGAACTTTACCCCTTGCAGCTTGGCGTCCTGAAAGGAGGTCAGCGAGAGATTGCAATCCTTAAACACACAGCTATCCAGGATACCATCAAAGCGAAGACCAGAGAAATCACAGCTTTCAAAGCGGATATGGGTGAAATTGCGCCCCATCAGGCACAGTTCATCCAGGTCCTTTATCGTTTGGTTTTCAATATCTTCCAGATAATCTGTCATGCTCATCATCTCCTGCTTAATCTTTACAAAGCATATTTATCAGGCAGGGCTACAGGTCAAGCAGATTATTATCCGGGTGTTGAAGCACTGGACTATTTCAGGATCATAGCCCTGATAAACCGGCCTTTCGCCTCATTCAACCCGGATACCCCAGGGGTTATGGTGGGGAATGTCGTCAGCATTGGCCAGCCCTCCCAAAGCCTGCATTTGGGCATGGCGTACGGATGGCAAAAAGCAGAGAACTTTGATGCACCCTTGTTCTTTGTGGGAGGCCGGAAAAATCTGAGCAGCAAAGTGGCTATGATGGCAGAATACGGAAGCCCGATCGGCTCGAATGATGGCACGGTGAAATCCCTGGCCAGTTTTGGTATCCGCTTTAGCAGCGATACGATGAGCTGGGATCTGGGTGGAGTCCGTCCTGAAGGCGTGGACATGGGTAATATGAACTTTTTCCCAGTGCTCAAGGCTACGTTCGAATTCAATTAGTTTTATTTAGCCCAGAGCTGCCCTGCTCAAATTGCTGACGTAACGGATAATCTGAGAAAGTTTTTTGCGATTTCGCTTGACATAGATTTGGACTTAATAAATAGATGGTTTAATGATAATATTACTACTTGGGAGTAGCAAGATGAAACGTATCTTCGGTCTTATGTTTATTGTCACACTATGCTCGATGCTCAATGCCGTGGGTGGTCGCTTAGCTTTTGGTATGGATACTTTTGGAGAACTATATACAATTAACGCAGCTCTCCGCATTGGTCAGGTAGATCCCATGGCGCCCACTGTATCAATTCAAGTAATGCAGCAGATCAAAAACCTCAGCTTGGGAGCTGGTGCAGATTACCATTTTAACCGGAATGCCAATCTTCCCGAAGGGTTTGAATCCGTTTGGGGGAAGCACAGTTTTCTACCCATATATGGAAGCTTTGCCTACAATATACCCACCTATGGCAGCCTGAAACCTCAATTGATAGCAAAGCTTGGGCATAGTTTTCCAAAATTCAGCTTTCCTTTTAATGATGAGGATGAAAAGTATAGCTCTTCGGGCGGAGCGTTTTATGGAGCCGGGATAGGCCTGGATTATAGACAATCTTCTTTACAAGTGATGTATCAGACTCATGAAATGAAAGTAAAGAATTCTGAGTATTATGATGGAAGCTGGGAAGATGACTACGAGAATTTTATGGTAGCACGCCAGCTCAACATATCCCTTGGCTTTAAGTTTGGAAACTAAACAGATAGTAAATATATAATATATTTAGGAGTTTACAATGAGATACTTTGCCAGTCTTACTTTGCTAATCATGTTTTGCACCTGCCTGAGCGCGGTAGGCTTCCGTGTGGCTGTGGGCGTAGATGCTTTGGGCGAATTCCAGAGTACAACGTCACATTTTCAAGCGGGAGTCAAAAACCAGGAGGCACCCACGGTCTCGGCACAGATAGTCAATGACTTCAAGCATTTGTCTTATGGGCTGGGGGCGGATTACCAATTTCCGCGCAGCAATAAAAAGCTACCCGAAGGTTGGAGGAGCGATCTTAAGGAAATGTCCTTCATCCCGATCTATGCTACTGTGCTATACAAGATCCCCACGAAAGAGCAAGTCTCGCACGATTTTATCGGCCAATATGGCTACAGCATTGCCAGGATGGATTTCGATCCTGAAGATCCTGAATTTCCTGACGAACGCTACTCTTACAAGGGCGGCTGGTTCATGGGACTGGGGACAAGCGTGAATTATAAGGGAGGTTTCTTCAGCCTGCTATTCAAGGTCAATCAAGTGGAGATTACTAACGAAGAGTTTGAGGATGGTGTTTGGGTGAATGAAGGCACGTACCATTCCTATATCCGCCAATTAAACGCCTCCATAGGTTATAGGTTTGGGATTTAAGTCTTTCCCTGCATAAGAAAGCTAGCCGGAGCTTCACCATCGTCACTAATAGTACATCATTGCTGGCGCAGTGTTTTACCTGGACAGGGCACTTATAGCCCTACGGCATTTTATATGCAAATTGAAAGGACAGCAGGTATTCGCTATATTCCAGAGCTGAACTCAAAAGCACTTTTCACGCATCCCCCCGAAATTTTCCAAGCCAACCTTGTAGATGCTTGATAGGAGCGGTTTGGCACCCGATAAGTGCTTGAAAAAGTAGTTACGAATATTGGCAACATCTTGGTATATATGTAGA
>JAJBAW010000078.1 GCA_020532545.1 Candidatus Cloacimonadota bacterium
CTTCGCGTTTCCAGAGTGATAGTGCCAATGGCAGCACCGGAACCACAGGCTCCACTTTAAGCGCTCGCTCCAATACCCGCTTCTTTATGATTATAGAGGGTATGGGATCACTTTCCGGCACCGTTACGGCTTCTGGCAGCGCTTTGGCTGGTGTAGAGATTAGTATCAATAACACCATCTTTCATACCGTTTCTTCCACTACGGGTCAGTACAGCTTCCCCTATGTTCCACAGGGAGCTCAGACCCTTGTGGCTCATAAGGTCGGTTATGATGAACGGACCATCCCCTTCAACATTGTGGAAGATGAAGCTACCATAGTAGATATAGTAATGAGCCCATCTGCCTCGGTAAGCGTAACCGGCCGCATTGTCGGCAGCGATGCTCCCACGGTTGGCCTCGCAGGTGCCACCATAGCTTTCAGCGGTTATCATCCTTATGAGGCCACCACCGATGCCTTTGGCCAATTTACTATTCCAAACGTATATGCCAACCATACTTATAATTATATTGTCACTGCCAATGGTTATGCACAACTTCTCGGACAGCAGGTGGTTGGCACGACACCGGTTAATATGGGTGATGTGATGGTAAACGAAGTAGCCTATCCTGTCAGTGGAGTACTGGCCACCGAAGCCGGTGATGGCAATAGTGTTACGGTCACCTGGAATGAACCTGCAGCGGGAGAGGAGGCTTGGTTGCACTATGACAATGGTGACAGCACAAACAACATTGGCACCGACGCTGCGGCTGATTTTGACGTAGCCATACGTTTCCCCGGCAATGCGCTGTTGGATTACGTGGGCACCAGCCTCCAGGCGGTAAAAGTATGGCCAGCTCAACCGGGCCAATTCTCCATCCGTGTGTGGACTGGCGGAACCCCCGCCGCTCCTGCAAACATGGTAGTTGATCAACCCTTTACAGCGATACCTGCTCAGTGGAACACCGTGATGCTGGACACTCCTGTAGCCATCACCGGTAATGAAGAGCTGTGGTTTGGTTATCGCTGCCTGGTTACCGGAGGTCATCCGGCCGGGTGCAGTTCCGGCCAAGTCGTTGATGGCTTCAGCAACATGATGTTTTTCCAGGGCGAATGGGCCACTTTGATAGAGCTCAATCCAGATCTGAACTACAACTGGAGCATCCGGGGTTATGCCGGCTTTGGCGCTCCCACTCGGGGCAAAAAGCTTACCCCCATCGTAGCCCCAGCCAGGGGTATCACCAAAGGCAGTCTGACTGCAGGCGGGTTCAAATCCACATATAGCCATGCTGCTGATACAGATCCCGATCGCTCTCTGGTGGGCTATAAGGTCTATCGACTTCTGGATGCTGATCATGATAATGAAGCTAACTGGACCACGCTGACCTCAACTGCCATTACTCCTGCCGAATATGTGGACAACAGCTGGGGCACTCTGCCTTTTGGCGTGTATAGATATGCCGTGAAAGCAGTGTACACAGGCAATGTGATGTCTAGTCCGGCCCTCTCAAATATCGTTCGCATACAGCCCTATGATATGTCTGCATTGACCATTAGCGGAAGCACCACCCCCTCCGTGGGAACCGCTGCTCAATATATCGTCAGGGTGAAAAATACCGGTACCGCAGCTCAAGCAGCAGGTGCTTACACCGTGAAAATGATGTCCGGGGACACCGAACTTGTCTCTGTGTCCGGCCCTGCCATCGCTGTAAATCAAGAGCTTGATGTGACCTTGAACTGGATCCCTGCCGAGACAGGTACTATCGAAGTCTATGGCAAAGTGGTGCTCCCGCAAGACTTGATTCCTGCAAATGACGAAACCGGGACCATGACGGTAACCGTGATGGAAGCAGGTCTTTTGGTGGTTGGAATCGGCGACGGCGTTGCCACCAATGCTACTACTGGTGCTCCTTCCCCCTACGGAACCTGGTACAGGGCCTTCCGTGAGCAGTACCTGTTCAGAGCAGACGAGTTTTATGCTGCTGGAGGAATACCCGGAATGATTTCCGGTGTTTCTTTCAACGTGGAGAACCTGAACACTTGTGCGGCCATGACGAATTATACAATTCGTATGAAAGAAACAGACCAGACAGCTCTTAGCAGCACTTTTGAAACTGGCGACTATACCACTGTGTGGCAAAGAGCGTCGTTCATGCCAGAGCTTGCTTGGAATATTCACGGCTTTGATGAGCCTTTCTTCTGGAACGGCACCTCAAATGTGATCGTGGAAATAGTTACCGATCAGATTGCAGGATCCTATTCCTATAATGCTTCGGCTTATTATTCCACCACTGATTTCAATAGTTCTCTGCGTTTCCAGACTGACTCTGCCAATGGCAGCAGCGGAACCTCCGGCACAGTTTCCACGAATCGCTCCAATATCCGCTTCTTCATGGTTCCTGCTGGCGGAGACCCGCTGTGTATAATCAGCCCTGGCTCGCATGATTTTGGTGATACGAATCTGGGTAGCAGCCGCAGCAAAAACTTCACCATCATCAATGCCGGTGGTGGCAGCCTGGGCATCACTGATATCAGCATTGCCGGTAGCGGCACCATGGTACTCAGCAATCTGCCTACCTTTCCTGCCGCTCTGGGAACTGCGGAAACTGTGGTATTTACCGTTACTTACACCCCCAGCACCCTCAGTGAGGACACGGCTATAGTGACCATTACAGACGATCAGGATAACCGCCATGAAATAGGCAGCAGAAGCGGTCTGCGTAGCGCCCCTGTGCGTGATACTCATACTATAGCCCTGAGCGGTACCGGTGTAAATGACATCACCATTGGCGATGGCAGCCAGACGGCCCGCATGCCGATGGACTTCTACTACAAAAGCTCACTCTTTGAAACCATCTACAGCATAGACGAAATGAGCAACTTTGTGGGCATGATCACGGGGCTGAGGCTCTACAACCAATTCTCCTCAAATCTCACTGATATGCCTACCAAAATCTGGCTGGGTAGCACCACTCAGACCGATCTGAGTGCGGATTGGATTCCTTCTACCCAATTGACTCAGGTCTTTGATGGCACGGTGGATTTCCCCTCTGGCGAAAACATAATCACCATCAACTTCCCGGAGCCCTATATGCATCTGGATGGTGGAAATCTGGTGATGATGATAAACCGTCCTCTGGATGGCGGGTATTACAGCTCCAGCGACCTCTTCAAAACTCAAACCGGGGACAGCAATCGCTCGCGCAATATGTACAGCGATAGCATCGAATACGATCCTGCCAATCCTTCGGGTGGCAGCACGACCGGTACCTATCCGAAAATCACCTTTGTCGTGATTCCTGGAGGCGTGGGACACATCACCGGCACTGTGCTGGGTGCAGATGCCAGCCCTCTGCCCGGTGTGCAGGTACACGTGGACGTTCGCCCGTATTCTGTAGTCACAGATGCCCAGGGGCAATTCACCATACCAAACGTCTTACCAAATGATTATGCTGTTAGCTTCAGCCGTCACGGCTATGTAAGCCAAACCCTGAACATCACCCTGGAAGAAGATGAAACCGAAGTGATGAACGTGAGCATGAACCTCATGGCTCAGGTGAACGTCACCGGCAGCATCCTGGCCAGCGATACCGGCAGCGGAATAGCCGGGGCCATCATCAATCTCACCGGTTATGAAAACTACAGTGCAAACTCCACCGGCAATGGCAGTTTCACCATCCCCACTGTATTTGCAAACCACAGCTACGCTTACACCATCTCCGCTGCGGGCTATACTTCCACAAACGGAACCATCGATGTGGGGGCTACAAATCACAACATGGGCAATCTCACCTTGAATGAAATCGCCTACGCTCCCAATACCGTGGAGGTGGAACTAAACGCAGGCTTCACCACTGCCAATCTCAGTTGGAATGCTCCGGATCCGAATGCCATCGAAATCACCGAAGGCTTTGAAGCGCTGAACTTCCCGCCTGCAGATTGGACTCAGACCATCACCAATACCGGTCCTGCCAATGCCCTGGGCGTAAAGCCCACCTGGTGCAGCTTTGGCACGATCGATATCTCCGGAAACGTAGTGATACCTACTGAAGGAGCCAAGCAAGCAGGCCTGTGGTGGGATTACGAGCATCAGGATGAGTGGCTGTTCACTCCTGCCTTCAATTGTCCGCCCGACGGCTATCTCTCCTTCGATACCTATTCCACGCTAGGCTCGATCAATGATGATCATTACTACGTACAAGTCTCTATCGATGGCGGTAATAACTGGACAGTCCTCTGGGACGCTTCGGCGAATGCCACCGTGATAGAAAACCATTACAACTATCCCATCACTGTAGATCTGGCAAGCTACGCTGGAATGGAAATGATGCTGGCCTTCCACGCCGTGGATCCTCCTTCAAATGATGGTCTGTGGTTCACCTGGTTCATCGATAATATCTACATCGGCAACTTTGCTGAGACTGTGCGCTTTGCAGGGTTGGAGCGTGCTGATGCCATGAGCATAGGCAGCAATTCAAACACCGGCAGTGGCAATACTCCTTCCCGCCTGAGCCGTGCCGGAAACTCACGCAAAAGCAATCTCAACGTGACTGGCAGCCTTACAGAAAGCCGTCGAGACAGCTCTGTTCGCAGCACAAACCGTTTGCTGACCGGCTACAAAGTCTGGCGCTTCATCACGGGACAGGAAAGTAACGAAGCGAACTGGACCGCCCTGACCCCTGAACTGATCACTACTCTGAACTTTGCAGATGAGGGCTGGGCCACCATCCCGAATGGCACTTATAAATGGGCTGTAAAAGCCGTATATACCTCAGATGTAATCTCCGCTCCCGCCTTCTCAAACTCTCTGGTAAAAGAAGTGGTGACCGGCAACATCGTGGGCTTTGTGAGAAAACAACAAAACAGCCAGGGTATTGCTGGCGCCACAGTAACCGCGGAAGGCGGATTCACTGCCACCACAAATGCCGCTGGTGCCTATAGCCTGAATGTGCCTGCCGGAATCTACACTGTAACTGCCACTGCGGCAACATACGACACCCTCACCCAGGAAGGCATTGCTGTGGCACCAAATCAAAACACCACGGTCAACTTCCTCATGGTGCCCACCTCAAATGCAGATGAGCAGGTGCCCATCACCGTAACTGCCCTGCGTGGCAATTACCCCAACCCCTTCAACCCTGAAACCACCATCAGCTACGACATCAAAGAAGCCACCAATGTGCGCCTGAATGTGTACAACGTGAAAGGCCAATTGGTACGTAGCCTGGTAAGACAAGATCAGGCTCCGGGACGCTATCGGGTAATCTTTAACGGTAAAGACGACAAGGGGAATCCGCTCTCCAGCGGCATCTACCTCTATCGCTTCACTGCAGGAAATTACCGCAGCACCAGCAAAATGATGCTGATGGAATAAATCTACCGGCAGACTACCTGCCTTAAGAGTCAATCAACCCCGGCTTCGGCCGGGGTTTTTCTTTGTAATGCAGCTTTGTTACAGCACTCTTCCTGCATAGCTTGCGGTGGAGATGCCATAGAGATAAGAGGATTTATTCCTACTATCTCCACGTCATCTACACGTCTGCAAATGGGGGAGAGGAGTCTGGCAGAAGTGCGTCGAAGTCTCAAAGCTTCTTTCCCTGCTCCTGAGGCCATCATCTGAAATCATCCGAGACCTGACCGAATGCGTATTTATCCCCATGAATAAAGGCTTTATCCATGATTTCATAATGCAGATTCACCAATTGATGCAATATTATCTTCGTATGTAAAACACGGTTACTGCGATTTTGCCTTGACAAACAATTAGCAACAGATAAAATGACATTGAGTGGTTTTAGCCTGCTTGTTTGGCAGCTCACTCCACAATATACTACGGACTTGGCCGCAAATCGTGGCTGAAGTTCAGGCTTTTTTGTTTTTGAAGCACGAGGATTTTAGTTAAGAAAAGCTGCAAAGCTTAAGGAGAGTCCATGCTGTATCCGATGCGTGTGCTACACATTGCTAAAGCGTTATCAGAAGGACGTTTCGGGCAAATTTACTGTTTGTCCGCAAACGCATACAGGCCAGTTGCGCCCATTTCCCTCATCAAATTCAAAGATAATAAATCATTTCTATCACGAAGCACTTACCAGCTACATCCTATCTGCACTCCGAGTGATAATCTTGACACACCGTCACTTGCGCCGCGAGGAATACACGTTCGGAACTGCTTCACCAAAGTATTAACCCTTCAAAATCGAAAGGATCGTGGCCTTTCAGGCCGACAAATCCACCTTCACACAAATCCAAAACAAATGGAGAACTTATTATGAAGAAGTTTACTATTCTTTTCCTGCTGCTGATGCTCATCGGCATTGCGACAGCAGACCTTTACACTATAGGTACCGGAACCTCCACCCAAAGCTATGTCCCCTTGTACGGACTGTACGACTATAGCTGGAGCAAGGTAATCTATACCGCCACCGAGCTTAGTGCAGCCGGCCTTACAGCCGGTCCTATTGATGGCATCGGCTTTGAGGTTGGCAATACCCCAACAAACTACGTATCAGCAGATCAACGGGTATATGTTCGCCACACCACCACCGCCGCATATGAAACCACCGATAACGCGCTTCCCGATAATGCCGCATTTCAAAACGTGTATAATGCTGACTACACCTGGAATGGTGGTGGCTGGAGTTACATCATGTTTAGCAGTGCCTTTAATTGGGATGGCACCAGCAATATCGAAATCTCCTGGGAAAACTGGGATGGAGACTACGTAAGTGGATATCCCAATTTCCGCTATACCTCTACCACCCCTGCTTACTTAGCAGTTTACAAGTATGCAGATAATGCCTTCCCGGGTGAAGCAACCGGAACCAGATACTACAACCGCCCCAACATCCAGATTGTGACGCCCTCAACCACTGCGCCCAATGCTGCAGTTTTGGGCGGCCCGGTAGATGGTAGCACTCTTAATACTCCCATAGTTAATCTATCCTGGTCGCCTGGAAATGGCGGCTTGCCCACTGGCTACAAACTATACTTGGGCACTACCACTCCCCCTGCCTTTGTGGCAGATCTGGGTGCTGTGGCCAGCTATACAGCATCAGATCTGGACTACGAAACTATTTACTACTGGCAAGTGGTCCCCTACAATGTAATAGGCGACGCTACGGACTGTCCTGTGTGGAGCTTTACCACCATGGACAATCCTGTGATCTCCAGCTTCCCCTGGACTGAGGATTTTGGCACAGTTTCTGGCGATTGGCCAGTGCTAAACTGGACTCAGCGTAGTGGCCTTTATCCCGACCCTACCGGGACAAGTGTCCAGTGGGTCAGAGATGAATGGCTCAATGGGCCTACCGGCAACAATGCTGCCAAGATCAATATCTATGGCACCAGTCGTTATGGCTGGCTGATTACACCTCCCATCGCCATTCCGGCTACCGGCTATGAACTCATGTTCGATCTCGGCTTGACCAGGTATGGCAATGCAAATGCCGTCGATCCTGCCCAGCAGATGGACGACAGATTCATCGTGGCCATCAGCGATAGCCCGGATATGAGTAACCCTACGCTTCTGCGCGAATGGAACAACAGCGGTTCCGCAAACGTATTTAACGATATTCCCAATACCGGAACTATGGTTATAGTGAACCTGGATGCTTATGCCGGAACAAAGTATATCGCCTTCTACGGCGAATCTACAGTTTCCGGTGGCGACAACGACCTCTTTGTCGATAACGTTACCGTCCGCGAACAGGCTGCAGGTCCGATCCTTTCCGTAACTCCGGATGCTTGGGATTTCGGCACACAGATCGTCAATACCGTTCACTCCAAAGCCTTCACCCTCACCAATACCGGTTCCGGCTCTTTGAATATAAGCAGCTTAAATGTTACCGGCACGGGCTTTGCGTTGGCTGAAGCTTTTGTCCCAGTAGCTCTGCTTAGTGGCGAAAGCGCAAGCTTCACGGCGAACTTTGCTCCCCAAAGCGCAGGCACCTATACAGGCAACGTTGTGATCAACGACAACCGCGCTGTTACCAACATCGCCCTTAGTGGCGAGTGCTTTGATCCCACCATCACTACCCTGCCCTACTCGCAAAGCTTCGATGACGCTATCGTTCCTGCTTTGCCACTGGGCTGGAGCAGTCTCAGTGTAAGCGGCGGCACAGCAGGCTGGGCTTCCTATGGCAGTAATTCCAATTCTGCTCCGAATAGTGCCAGCATTGGATACAATAGTTCTCTGCCTTTGGATGATTGGCTGATGAGCCCTCCCATCAATTTTGTGGGAGGCACCACCTATTCTCTTAGCTTTTATTATCGTGGTGGTTCCACCAGCTATGTAGAAAAACTGAAAGTAATGCTGGGTACCAGTAATCAGATTGCCGATTTCACTACCCAGGTATTTATCGATGAAAACATCAATTTCACCGATTATACTCGTGCTTTCGTTTCATTTACCCCACCCAGCACCGGCACTTATTTCCTGGGCTGGCATGCTTACAGCATTGCCAATCAGCTTCGGATGTATGTGGATGATATCAGCATTGGTATCCCAGCACCTGTGCCTCCTCTGCCAGCAGAAGTAATCTGGCCTGCCAGTGGCATCACCACACTCATGAACCCCATTCTGGAATGGGCTCCCAGTATTGCCGGTGAACCCGCCAGCAATTACAAAGTGTACATGAACGAAGTCGGCACTTTCACCGAAGCCGACCTGGTATATGAAGGGCTTGATAATACATATCCGACCACAAACCTGAGCTACGGTACTATGTACTACTGGAAAGTAGTGCCCATTAACGCTCATGGCTCAGATCCTGCTTGCCCTACCTGGACCTTCAATACTCCTACAACCACTCAAATAGCTGAAGGATTTGAAGCTACAGCCTTCCCGCCAGTGGGCTGGGCCAATGGCAGCACCGGAAACTGGACCCGCAGTACCTCAACCCCGCTCTTTGAGGGAACAGCTTCTGCTTACAAATCTACTTCTACCAGCGTCGTGTACGTGCTTTCGACCCCGATGCTTGATGTTACTGAGACCAGCACGATAGAATTCCATACCCGTGCCTCAAACATATCGCAAGTATTACAGGTGGTTTATTCCACCGATCGTGAGACCTGGACTCAGATCGGCGCAAACGTTACTTACGCCGCCACTGGTATTTGGTATCCGATCAGTATCGACCTCAGTACTCTGGCTGGTTCCAGCTACTACTTTGGTCTGCGAACCCCTATTCAGACTACTTCTGGAAGCATTTATGTGGACCACGTAGTCGGCCCGGAAATCACCCCTAATCTTCCTGGTGCTCCCACGCTCGTCGCACCGGCTGATGCCGCTATAAATCAAAGCGTAGCTCCGCTCCTTACCTGGACTGCTGCCACTGCCGGCGGCGTACCTGCTGCATATAATATCTATCTGGATACTACGGACGGCAGCACCTTGATCGGTACCAGCACCACCACCAGCTACACTCCAACCACTGCACTGAACTGGAATACCACGTACTACTGGAAAGTAACCGCCAGCAATAACGCTGGAGAAAGTGTGGCTAGTGATGTACGCAGCTTCACCACCATGGCAGACATTACTGTCTATACCCTTCCCTTTACCGAAGGATTCGAAACCAATAACACCAATAATACCGCTATCCTGGGCTGGTCTCAGGAAGGAATTGCCGGTTCAAATGAGTGGACTGCAAACAATACCGAAACCACTTACAATCGCAGCCCCAGAACCGGAGAATGGAATGCCTATCTGCGTTGGGGTAACACCCGTTGGATGTTCAAGCCTGTGCAATTTGCCGCAGGTGAAGAATATAAGGTTAGCCTATATGCCAGACAGGACGGCGCTACTGCAAGCAATGCCAGCGTAGGCATTAGCTACGGAACCGAGCCCAGTGCTGCTGGTATGACCAACGTCATTCTGGCTCCCACAGGGATAATCAATCAAGAATACCAATTGCTGGAAGGAACCTTCACACCTGCTACCGCTGGTATCTACTATGTAGGTATCATTGGTCAGATAAACAGCAGCCCCTGGTACATTTCCATAGACGACATCGTGATTGAATCGACGTCTGTAAGTACAGTAAACGTAACTGGTACCATCCTGGCCGGCGATACCGGAGCTGGTCTTGCCGGAGCCAGCATCACGCTGGTTGGTGATGAAACCTACACTGGCACTTCTATTGCCAATGGTACCTTCACCATCGCAAACGTAGCTCCAAACCACAGCTACCTCTACACCATCACCGCTGAAGGTTATGAACCTGCCAGCGGAAACATTAATGTGCTTGCTGTGGACTACAGCATGGGCAATATCACCCTTGCTGAAATTACTCTGCCTCCAAATGCAGTAGTAGCAGCACAGTCTGCTGATTTCCAGAGTGTAAATCTGAGCTGGCAAGCACCAGGTGCCGGTGGCGATAGCTTCGAAGATGACTTTGAAAGCTATGCCAATTTTGCCATGGAATTTGGTGATTGGACTACTATTGACGTAGATGGTTCTGGAACCTATGGTCTCACCAATACCACTTGGCTGAATATCTATGAACCTATGGCCTATATGGTCTTCAATCCAAGTGCAACGGTTCCTCCTGTCGCTACTGCTGAACCGCATAGTGGCAACAAGTTCGCTGCCAGTTTTGCGGCCACGACTCCTCCCAATAATGATTGGCTGATTACGCCACAAGTTATGGGTGGCGGTCAGGTAAGCTTCTGGGGCAGAACCTTCCATCCAGATTATGGTCTGGAACAATTCAAGGTAGGCGTTTCTA
>JAJBAW010000014.1 GCA_020532545.1 Candidatus Cloacimonadota bacterium
GAGCCCAGTTCCAGTTCTCTGGTCATGCCGGCTTCGCTAAATCTACCCCTGGCCACCGTGACTACGCTCAATGTGAAGGCCTTTAAAGCGGATTGGATCTCCAGCCCAGTTTATACTGCGGTTTACAATGTCACTGGTAAGGTTGCCCTTCCTGTGAACATGTTTGATCCACCCTCCGGAACCTACCAGAATGCGCAGCTTGTGCATCTGATGGGGAATACAGTGCCTGCTGGCGCAATACTGCGCTATACCTTAAATGGGGGAGAGCCAAACGAGCTTTCTCCTGCCTACAGCCCCGAGACCGGGATTATCGTGAACAGCACGTCTGAACTCCGGGTCAAAGGATTCCTGGCAGGCTGGATCCCAAGTGAGACCAGTATTGCCACATACACCATCACTGGTCAGGTGCTGATCAGTCAGCCGGTATTCAACCCTGCTGCTGGTACCTACACATCTGCCCAAGCCATAACGATCGGCAACGTTACACCAAGTGGGGCGGTGATCCGCTATACCACAAACGGTAGCGAGCCGCTTGCAAGCTCTCCAGTATTCCCTCAGCCGCTTACCCTGCCTCTGGATTCCACCACCACCTTGAAAGTGAAAGCTTTCTATGATGACTGGACTCCTTCGGCCACACACACGGCTGTTTATAAGATTACCGGACAGGTCAGCATGACTGCTCCTGTCTTCAGCCCCGCGCCGGATGCTTATACTGATCCGATCAGTATCACTATCAATCAGCTTACCTATCCGGCTGCTGCCCAGATCCGCTATACCATGGATGGCAGCGATCCCAATGGGGGCTCTGCTCTCTACACCGAACCCATTCCCATCGGCGCAAATCAGGCGGTAACCATACGCACCCGCGCTTTTGTGGATGAATGGATTCCCAGTGTGATTCACACTGCTACATACAATGTGACTGGTCAGGCGGAAATCGTGGGAACAGTGTTCGCTCCGGATCCTGCGGTGATCTACACCACAGTGCAGACCGTAGTGATAAACACCACTACCAATCCTTCCGGGGCCGCAATTCACTTCACTACAGACGGCACCGAACCCGGCGCAAGTTCTCCTGTTTACGCAGGACAACCGATTCAGCTTGGTTTGGGCACCATCACCACCGTCAAAGCCAAAGTGATTGCAGCCGGATGGACCAGCAGCCCCACATATACTGCGATCTATACCGTCACTGGTCAGGTCAGCCTCAGTGCTGTCAGCCTGATGCCTGCTCCGGGAGTATATCAAACAGCCCAGGCTGTGAGCGTAAGCGGACTGCCAGTTCCCAATGATGCCGTCCTGAGATACACCACAGACGGGACAGACCCTGTCGAAGCTTCACCGATATTCACTGGATTGAATCCTGCCTTGAACAGCACTCTCAATCTGAAGATTCGCGGCTTCAAGCCGGATTGGATCCCCAGCCCTGTCTTGACCGGAAATTACCAGTTTACCGGTCAGATAGCCCTGCCTGCTGCGTTGTTCACACCAGTAGCCGGCACCTATGCCACGGCTCAGACCATATATCTGAGCATCGCTACCACTCCCACGGGAACCACTCTGCGTTATACCATAAATGGCGATGATCCCACCGAGGACTCTCCTGCCTATTCCCAGCTCACAGGCATCCCGCTACCCCTATACAGCGGTGTTTCTGTGATCAAGGTTCAGGCCTACAAACAGGATTGGACTCCCAGTGCAGTGGCGAGTGCCACCTATAATATCACCGGCGGACTTGTCTTCAATACACCGATCTTCACACCTGCGGCCGGCACTTATGCCTCGGCTCAGACTATTGAGATCAATGGAGTAAATACCACCGGTGCCCAGATCAGATACACTACTGATGGCAGTGATCCCACCCAGACTTCCACCTTATATACCGGACCGTTCGCACTGACTCAGATCAATACGGTTCACACAGTGAAAGCCAGGGCCTTCAAGACAGACTGGACCCCCAGTGCTATTGCCACAGCAGTTTACAATATCACCGGCCAGGCCGCGATCGATGGAGTGGTCTTTGACCCTGCTCCCAATCCCGCCCCTGCCGCGGCTTATACCACAGCGCAGATTGTGAGCATCAGCACGGCTACTACTCCGAGTGGAGCAGTGGTTCACTATACTACAGATGGTTCCATACCTACTGCAAGTTCCCCAGTATATACCAGCCCAATCTCGGTAGGTCTGAATACCACCATGACCATCCGTGCCAGGGCTTTTGCCGATAATTGGAATGCCAGCGAAGTATATTCCGGAGTGTACCGTGTAACCGGTACCGTAGTCTTCAACGCGGCCAATATCTTCTCACCGGCCCCTGGGACATACAATTCTGCTCAAGTGATTTCAGTGAGTGGTAATACCACACCGGCTGGCGCTGCGGTTCATTTCACTACCGATGGCAGCGAGCCTACTCTGGATTCACCTCTCTATGCAGCAGGAATTCCTCTGCCTCTGGATAGCACTACTACCATCAAAATCAAAGGCTTCGCCGAAGGCTGGATCCCCAGCCAAACCTACGAAGCTACATATATCATCACAGGTAAGGTCAGCTTCTCGGGTGAATTGTTCACTCCGCCGGCTGGAACCTATACCAGTGCTCAGGATGTGGAAATCACTGCAGCGGTCTATCCCGCATCTGCCACTATCTATTACACTACCGATGGCAGCGAACCGGATCAAAACTCAACCGTATACTCCGGCGCGATAGACATTCCGCTGAATACCCCTTACTTGATGATCCAAGCCAGAGCTTTTGCTGAGAACTGGGTTCCCAGCGAGATCATCAGAGCCGCTTACAAGATCACCGGTCAGGTAATCCTGGCCACAGATCTGCTGAGCCCTGCAGCCGGTATCTACACCACAGCACAGATGATCACAGTGGCAGCTCCAGTGCTGCCGGATAATGCTGTGATCCGCTATACCACAAATGGTGAAGAGCCCACTGCCCAAAGCCCGGCTTACACCACGCCGATCAGCATTCCTTTGGCCACTCAGCTTACCCTGAAGTTCAAAGGCTTTGCCGAAGACTGGATTCCTTCTGCCACGACCACAGCCGTTTACAGCATCACGGGTCAGGTAGCAGAGCCGATATTCAACTATCCGAGCGGCATGTATAACAATGAACTCCATGTAGAGATCACCACTACTACGCCGGAAGCTGAAATCCGCTACACTACCAATGGCGACGAGCCCACTGCCACATCGGAGCTGTACAGCGCTCCTGTGACGGTGCCAGTGCTAGCCAATGCCATGCAAATCAAGGCGAAAGCCTTCAAGACAGACTGGATTACCAGCCCTGAAGCCAGCGCAGTATATTCCGTGATCACTCTGCCTTACAACGTACGTTCCGTCATGTACGAGGGTTATGTTAGGATTCTATGGAATTCCGACCTTCAAATCCGCGGTCTTGATGGATTCTACGTGTATAGAAGTCAAGGAAACAACCCGGGAGTAAGGCTCAATCCTACACCTACCTTGCAGACCACCGGGCCGGATTATTACTGGGATGACTACTCTGTGAGCAACTTCACCACCTACCAATATTGGGTGACCGCTGTTTACGACGGAGTGGAAAGCAACGTAAGTTCCATGGTCTCGGTAGAGTTCCAGGCCCAGGTTCTGGCTATCAGCAGCGCTTCGAGGGTTTACCCGAATCCTGCTGAACACTCCACCACCATCCAGATCCGTCTCACACGCAACGATAACGTCCAAATAAGCGTCAGCATCTATGATTTTGCTGGCAAAAAAGTACGCACGCTGAACAGCAGCAATCTCAGTACGAACTTCGTAGAGATCCCTTGGGATCTAAAGAATGATAGCGGAACCAAGTTAGCCAGAGGCACATACTTTGCCCGCATTGTTGCAAAAGACAGCGCCAATACTACTGAAAAAGTTCTCAAGATCTCGGTGAAATAAGGAGGCAAAGATGAAAACGATAAACACTCAAAACCTGACCAAGCTCATTGCCCTGATCTGCCTGGTTATCATTACGCTCCCTGTTTTTGCCGGGGACATCAATAATTCTGCCGCCGCCTATATCCGCATGGGTATAGGCGCGCGCATCATTGCCATGGGCGAAGCTGGCACAGCTACAGCCAATGACATTACTGCTGCATATTGGAATCCTGCCGGTCTGACCGATCTGAAGGACATAGAATTCTCTACCACCTATGCGCTGAATATGGGTTATGACCGCAGCTATCAAAATGCCGCCCTGGCCAAACGCTTTGGCTTTGGTGTGCTGGCCTTCAACTGGGTGAATGCAGGAGTCACCGATATCGATGGATACACCGATGCAGGAAATCCTACAGGCACCTTTCAGGATGCGGAGCACAACCTGGCACTCAGCTATGCCAACAAGTATAAACGCCTGAGCTATGGGATTACTCCAAAGTTCTACCTATCCAGTATCGACAGCGAAAACGAATCTGGTTTTGGGCTTGACTTAGGTTTCAAATATGACATCAGTCAATACTTTGAAACAGGTCTTATGGTCCGGGATGTGGTGGGCAGCATGGCTGGGGACAGGATCCCCTATCAGGCACAATTTGGCATTACGGCTTATCCCCTGATGGGTGTAACTGTAGCTGGAGATCTGCATTATGAAGAATCCGAAGACCTGCAATATGGTTTTGGAGCGGAGTATTGGACCTCCATTGGCCGGGATCCGGAAGCGAATTCCAAGCTGTCCGTCATCAGCGTGAGCGAAAAAAGCACCTGGGCTGATATCTTTTCACATTTCCAGACCGGATTGAGAGTGGGATTTTATCAAGATCGCTTCTCTGCCGGAGCTGGGATCAAATTCCGCAATTTCCAGATTGACTATGCCTATCGCATTGGAAACCACGATATCTTCAATGATGATCACCTTCTGGGTTTGATCCTCAGATTCTAAGGGATGGGAGTGAAGTCTATGACTATGCAAAAAATTAAGGCAGTCCTGCTGCTTGTGCTGTTCCTCGGAACAGCCACCCTGTTTGCCGCTATTGGCATGCAGGGTGAGCGCTATGCCATCAGCGGGATTGAATACTACCAACGTGGAGATTACAGCTCTGCTATCACCGATTTTCAGGCCGCGAATCGCTCCGCCGATGGCAAGGTGCCCCGCTATCATTATTGGTTGGGCAGACTCTACATTGCGCAGGGTGATATCACGAATGCGGTAGGCTGGTTAAACAGATATATAGCCTCTGGAGACAAGGAATTCCGTCAGGAAACCCAAGACTATCTGAGGATCATAAACCGTCAGGATCGCATTTTTGAGAAAGTGAGCCTCAGGCCCATGGCCTCATATCTGCAGAGCCGAAATTCGGATTATGGTGCAGTGGTCAGCCCAGATGGGAATCACCTGTATTATACTTCTCTCAGCCCCACCAGGGCGGAGAAGGAAAACATCTGGCGCAGTGAACGCCTGGCCACAGGCTGGGGCAGACCTTATCCTGTGGTAGAGCTGAATACAGATAAGAATGAATCCTTGGGCTCTTTCTCCCTGGATGGCAATACTGCCTATTTATTTGGCAATTACAAACGGGGACAAATCGATGGTGATATCTTCACATCCACCCTGTTAAACGGGAAATGGTCTGCTCCTGTACCTATTGAGGCAGTGAATACTCCTCAGGTAGAAGCTCATCCTTATGTTTATCGCGATTCCCTGATGTTCTTCACCTCCTCGCGCGAAGGCGGATATGGCGAATTTGACCTCTATGTGAGCGAAAATAGAAACGGCGAATGGCAAGAACCCATAAACCTGGGTCCCCAGATCAATACCCCCGGCAGCGAACAAACCCCATTCCTGGATTACGATGGCCGTAATCTCTTTTTCGCTTCCGATCACCACCCCGGATTTGGCGGCTATGATCTCTTCAAAGCCGTAAAACTCGGTGAGGGCTGGCAAGATTGGTCACAACCCGAAAACTTGGGATTGCCGATCAATTCCATTCGCAACGACCGTTTCTTCTATCATACCAAGGGTTCAAACGAAGCCTTGTTCAGTACAGACCGGCAAGCTGCTGGTTTTGAAAAGATGATGAATATGACCTTGGTCTATACCGTTCCCCCGAGCTATATCGTTGAAGACGAAAGCGGTGGTCTGGTGACTGTGATTATCACTCCTGAAGGAGATTACAAAGAAGGCGAAGAGCCTGCTGGTGAAAAGCCCGTATCTGAATACGTCACGGTAAGCGGAAAGCTCACAGATGAAAATGGCAAACCGCTGCAAGGCACGATAGAATTTACCGCCAATATCAATGATATGGTCTACAGAGATGTAGCCTTCACTGATAAAAATGGTGAATTCAGGATTGCCTTGAATAAGGCCGACAAGTATAACGTGCTTGTGAATCAGGAAGGATATCTGGTCAATGCTCAGATCTTGATCCCAGGGGATCGTGATGAGCTTACCCTCAATATCGTCATGAGAGAGCTGAAGGAACACAAGGTCTTTGCCTTCCAGAATATACAATTCAATTTCGACAGCTCAGTACTGAAGCAAGAAAGCTTCGCAGTGCTGGATGAGGTTGTGGTGACGCTCCTGACCAATCCACATTTGAAACTGGAAGTCTCCGGTCATACCTGCAGTATCGGCGAAGAGGAATACAATCTTTCGCTCTCCAAACGCAGAGCCAATGCCGTGTACGATTACCTGGTCCTAAGGGGCGTGGAAAAAGTACGCCTGAGCCATACCGGATACGGAGAAGAGAAACCTCTCAATGAAAATGAAAATCCGGAACAGCGTGAACTCAACCGCCGAGTGGAATTCAAAGTAATCAAATAAGCTTATATAAATCAAGACAATTAAAAAAGCCCGAAGCTTAGGCTCCGGGCTTTTTGCTGCGCAGGATTTATTAAAGTATCCTGCGCTTCGGACTTGTGTTTACCAAAACTTGGGAATGAAGGAACTGGTATTGTGAATATACTCCATATATTCAGGATTACCCTTATACTTCTTTTCCAACATGGGGATGCCGGATACTCTCAGCAGCAGAGTAGTGATAATCAATGGGCTGAAGATGCTCAGAAAGCCATAGGGGAAGGCAAGGCAGAGCAGAAAGATGCTCCACCACATCAGAGTCTCACCAAAATAATTTGGATGCCTGCTATAGCGCCAGAGGCCCTGGTTCATGACTTTGCCTTTATTGGCGGGATTTTGCTTGAAAACCATCATCTGGGCATCGCTCACAGCCTCAAAGAAGAAACCGGTCAGCCATAGCAAAATGGCAACAAAATCCAGGATGGTAAAGCTATACACTGTTGAGCGACGGATCATAAAGGCTGGATAGGCGATCGAGAGCATAAAAAAGCCTTGTAAGAGGAAGACCTGCAGATAGCTGCGCCAGAGCCAGCTTTTACCCCAATCCTTACGCCACTGGGCATAACGGAAGTCTTCTTTTTTGCCTTTGTAACGGACATAAAGATAGATTGATAGCCGCAGAGCCCAGATCGTGATTAAGAGCGTGATCAGTAGTCGGCGCCAGTCCCCGGAAGGCATGAGGGCCATGAATAGCCAATAGATCAGCACAAAACCCATGCCCCAGGCGTTGTCCACCAGATCGTTACGTTTTATCAGTACCGCGATCAGAAAGAGCGTCGTCATATAAACAAAAACGCTACTGATAACGATGAGGATAGCATTAAACAGGGTCATACATCACTCCTATACCCACTGCACCGATGCCATTGTGCACGCCTATCACAGGCGAAAGCGGCATGATGTAAGCAGGACTTTTCCCCAAAAGTTTAGTCAATTTACGGCCATATTCCTGAGCTCTATCCTCGGCCAGGGCATGCACAATGGCGTATTCCCAAAGCTCTTTACCTTGCCGCTCAGTTTGGATCATTTTGATAATTCTACGCATGTTTGAAGCCCGGCTAAAACTCTTGCCGGTGACTTTCGCTTTGCCTTCAATGTCCAGCCCCACGATGGGTTTGAGATTCAATAGGGCTGCGATTGCACCTGCCAGCGGTGGCACTCTGCCACCTCGCACCATATACTTCAAGGTATTGATATCGGTATAAATATGGGTATTGTCAATCCAGGAATCCAGCCGGGAATGAATGCTCTCGAAGCTCTCTTTAGCTTCGATGGCACGCGCTACGCGCAGTACCACCAGGCCTTCGCTTACCGATAGCTGTTTGGAATTCACCGGATACACTTTGTCCCCATGTCTACCTGCTATATATGATGCAACGCTTTGGTAGGTTCCGCTCAGTTTGTCTGAGACGTGGATTGCAAAGACCTTGTCATAGTTGCCTGCCATGTGATCTATTAAGCCCTGCAGAGAGCTGGGGGAAGGCTGGGAGCTCTGCGGATGGTTCTCATTGGTCCTCAGCTTTTGATAAAAGGCCTCGGGTTTGAGGGTAAGCCGGTCAAGATAAAATTCCCTGGCAAAGTTCACACCAAAGGCTATCCGCGAGATTTGATAGTGGTCCAATAGTTCCGGGGGCAAATCGCAAGCGCTGTCTGTGATGATCCCGATGGGGTATTTTTGCTGATGGCTGGTCTCATATTGCATTCTCATATCATCTACTTTGATCGAGCTTAAAAGGCCCAAAGGCTGCAAAGCATCAAAGATCTTTTCCGGAGCGTTGCTATGGATGTGCAGGTGCATCTTTTCGGCCCCGCCTGCTATGATAATGGAATCTCCCAGAGGCGATAAAAGGGCCTTGAGAGCTTCTGTATCTATTTTGCAATCGCTGAAAATAGCCTCTGAACAGTAGCGCAGAGTGCTGGCTGAGCTGCTATGTACTTCATTGTGGTTTTGGGCCACTATCGGCATCACCGCCTGCCCGCGCAAAGAACCCTTGTGGATAAAATCCACGATCGCTTCCAGGAAGATCACAAATCCTTTGGCGCCGGCATCCACCACTTTGGCATCTGCTAGCACTTTGAGCTTTTGCGGAGTTTCGCTCAGGGATTTTTGGGCTTTGACCAAAGAGCTCACCATTAGCTGGCTAAAATCGCTCTCCGGTGTTTGGCTCAGATATTCACTCCATTCCCGGATCACGGTGAGGATGGTGCCCTCTACCGGGTTCATCAAGGAGCGGTAGAGGTGTTTCACCGCCTTTTCTGCACTCAGAGCAAAGCTGCGGGCTGTAAGGCTGCCCGAATCTGGCACTTCAGTGCTGAGGCCGTGCAGGTATTGGGCCAGGATGATGCCGGAATTGCCCCGGGCTCCCATCAAGGCTGCATCCGAGATCGAACGCAGAGTTGTCTTGATATCCTTGCTCGCAGTGGCCCCGGATAGCACTGCTTCCACCGTCATAGCCATATTGATACCAGTATCAGCATCGGCCACAGGGAAGACGTTTATCCTGTCCAGTTCCTGTTGATTGCGGATAATGGCATAAGCCCCCACCCGAAACATCCGAAAGAATCTGTAACCGTCTATATATGCGATTTTCATATCACCAAATCTGTGGTATCTTCTTGATTTTATCTATGTTATAGTCTTGCTTTTTCAGCTTTTTGATGACGGCTGTGTAATCAGCTTCCGTCATCTGAGGACTGCGGGACATGATCCATAACATCTTGCGGTTGGGCACTCCGACTACGGTATAGCGGTAGTCTTCTGCCAGATCGATAATCATAAACTTTGCCCAAAAGGGCCGAAACACACGCATACGCCATTCGGAATTGGTCTTGGTATTGTAGATTTTACCCTTGGGACGCATGAGTTTTTGTTTACCCTGAGGGCTGCCTTTGCGATATGTGTAGCGCACTGCGATAGTTCCGTCCGGGTTCAAGCTGTAAGATTCGATGGAATTAACCGCGTTTTTCTCGATGATATTCGGGATGACGGCGATCACATACCAATCTCCCATATAGCGGGGAATATCCACATAGTCCACCATCTTCAGCTTTTTGGCTGTGAGCAGTGAGCCGGTCATCAGCAAAGCTATCAGTAGCAAGAGCCTCATTTCAGTGCGCTTTGGATGGCTTCCTGGATTTCCTTACTCATAGGGTTGGTTGGGCTGGAGAAACGGCCTATAATCTTGCCGTCCTTGGAGATGAGGAACTTATTGAAGTTCCAGCTTATTTTGCCCTCAAATTCAGGGTTGCTCTTTTTACTGGTAAGATATTCGTACAGGGGATGGATGTCTTTGCCTTTCACAGAGATTTTCTCGAACATGGGGAAATCCACGCCGTAATTGAGTTGGCAAAATTCCACGATATCTTCATTGGAACCAGGTTCTTGATTCATGAAGTTATTGGCGGGAAAGCCCAGGATGATGAAATCATCTTTTTTGTGCAGTTCCCACAGGGTTTGCAGGTCTTCATATTGCTTGGTAAAGCCACATTTGCTGGCTGTGTTTACGATCAGGATCACTTTCCCTTTGTAGTCTTCCAGCGTTTGCTGAGTTCCATCAATTTTGCGGACTTCGATGTCGTATATGCCTTTTGCTGCGCTCATGGTAATTCCTCCCAAGAGTAGAATGATAGCGATGATATGTTTCATAGCATTATTCCTCATAGATTTTATTTCTTGTTTATATGATAGTCACTTTCTCTCTTTATCGCTAATGTTATTTTGCCAAAATAAGTTTTAAAAGCCAAGTTCAGAATATAAACCCTCTCAACCCTATAAACCTGAAAATTCAATCATAGCTTCCATCATTTCCAAATGCATTTTAGGATCTTGAAACACCACCTCACTGGGATCAAAGTGCAGAGGGTCAAAATCTTCCCCCATCCATTCCAGGATATCCTCATATTCGTTATCACCAGGGTCTGCCAATATCCTCAGCTTGTCATAATACCCCCAAAGGCTGCCGCAATCCTCGGGTGGGCAAGCCATTTTTCCAGCCAGGCAGAGGGGGTACTTTTTCTGGGGGTCCTTGGGCAGGATTTTTTCCAGCACAATCCGATGCTCCCAATTATCTCCAAAGTCATAGGTATAAGATGCCTTATCTTTTTCTTTTTTGAAATACTTCTTGATCTTCACCTTGGTGCCATGTAGATATTCGCTCCCTTCAGGAAGACCAATCTCAAGTCCATAAAGTGAAGATCTATCTTCTATTGTAAATGAATGCAGATGAAATCCACTCCAGCCCATGACGTCTATTATGGCTGCATGCAGATCCCAGAAACTGTAGTTTTCAGGAACCTGTATCCTCCGCCAAATAGGAGGTTTGCTACCCTTTAAGGTGATCTTGAACTGGTACACATTATTAAAGCTTGTCGCCATGACTCTCTCCTTAATTTTTGATATTTTCAGTCTTTTTACCATTGATCTTGCTGTCAATATTTTTCTGCAAGCAGACATCCCTCATTGTTCAAAAAAGCCTGACTAAACTTTCCGGGCGACTGTTTTGACTTGTCTATTTGATCTGGCTGTTAAGCTTCAGATTGTCTATTATCTTTTTTATCTAATCAAACTACAAGCTATACTCTATCCAAAAAAGAGAGTATAAACAGGGGAATCACGACGCTGCGAGGTCTGATCCGATCAGCGTTGCTTTTGTTTAAACTCAAAAACGACCCAGGTAAGTTCAAAACACTCTGGCTGACAATAAGATACAGGACAGGCCTGCCCCGAAGGCCGCAGCAGGGAAGATTGTTTTAAAGTCAAAACAAAAGGTTGGGACAGTTCATCCTGGATAGCTTATGGTGGAGATGACGTGGAGATAAGAGGATTTATTCCACGATATCTCCACGGCATCTCCACGTCGACAAGCAGGAAAGAGCAATCCTGGCAGAAGTCTATCAAATCCTCAAAGCCTATCATCCCTGGGCTACAAGTTTGGAATTTGATCCGCTATATTTCCACTACTATAAAGAATGATCGCAATTAACGTAATTGTTCTTGACACATATAATTAAAATATAATACTTGCATTAGAGTCTTGATTATTAAATTGCTTCATTCACCAATTACAATTGGGCTTGCCAAGACGGTCTTGCCTATAGCGCAATTGCCCAAAGGAGAAAAGATGAACAAGTTAAAAGTTTTGCTGTTGTTCGCTATAGCTTTATTAGCGGTGGCCTTATTGCAGGCTGATGAGCCCGAGCTTGTCATCACTGCGCTCGATACCCTCACCTTGCCCATGGGCAATACATTTTCTGTAGATTGCCCTAATGGTGACATCCTGTTTTTTGATATGCAAATTCAAGCATCCCAGCTTCATTTTACTACATTTTGGTATCTTGAAGATTCCCATCAGCTTACCGCCCCGATTGAAATAGGTAACGCCTCTGATCCTGGCATCTCTTGGCAATATATGCAAATAAGGGTCTTCGAGGATAAGACTTGTATGCTGTTTAGCTATCCAAGTAATAACGATCCATATGATCAGCCAGTGGAAGGACTACTGGCCTTGACTCTGCACCAAGACACTGTTACAGTTAAGATTATAGACGAATTCGCATTCGGTTTTCCATTTTCAGTCAATTCCTCTTGTGCAATAGTGGCAGAGGACGCCCTTGTGCTGGCCCTGGCGGATAGTTTGGTGTATTACAACACAATTACAGGAGAGTCAGAGACTCTGATGGAAGGTGATGGCTACCAATGCAATTGCATGCATGATAAGCAGGTGAGAGTGTTGCCCGATGGCAATTTCCTGTTTATCAGAGACATACACACAGGTGCTATCGATGCGCCAGAAGTCTGGGCTCTCTTTGATTCGGCAGGCAACCATCTTTTTACTCAAGAAATTACAGATCCGGTGATCTGTTCGGTTTTAATCGGCTCGTATTTTGCTCCCCATCCCCAGAACTCACCACAGTGGTTTTACATGCCCACCGATGGCGATGTCGGCCCAGCGGGCTGGTTGGAATGTAGCTATTCGGATACAGGTTCTTTTCATATTCACTATACTGCATCTCCTTCGCTGGACGTAATCCCTTTTGATATCCTATCATTTGGTGGGGATAAAATCATGGTCCGATCCTTTAATAATTCAGCTGATCATGTTGTCTTATACTGCTATAATACACCTATAGAACTCAATCCATCCCCACTGTTCTCTTATGAGTTAAGCGATTTTGACTGGCCCTACTATCCCAATTCCACAGCGGCTGAAGGTTTCTATTTTGTTCCGCGTTTGCAGGATGACATTATGCATATATTAGCCTTTTGGACTCAAGATGTTCCTATAATTCATGAGTTCAGTTTTCCTTTCCAACATGGGCCTGATTTTCTTTTACGGCCCAGTTATCACGGGAATAAGCTTCGCATAATATCAGAAGAGGCAATCTCCTTTTATCAGGTGGATAACACACCAATTTCAAATGCCGAAGATACTGCTGTTTCGCCAGTAAATACTCTGGAAATTTATCCCAATCCGGTGGGCAGGAAGGCTGGTTTTACCATCCAATCTGACCTGAAAAAACCTGTTGAGCTTGGAATTTACAATATCCGGGGCCAGAAGGTTCAGACTATCAAACTGGATAAGTTTGGAGAGTACAGTTCCAATGCGGCAGATCTGCAAAGTCTGAACTCCGGGATTTATCTCTTGAAACCGTTGGGGACGGAAAAACTCCCCACGCGTAAGTTTGTGGTGGTGAAATAGGCTCTGAAAACTGAGGAGCGCGCTTGGTCCAGCTTTACTCTTTGCTGGCCATATAGAGATTGATTTCCACGAAATATCGCTGGTGGAAGAAGGGGCTCGTAGCTGTCAAAAAGACTAAATTCAGATTTATCTGCTGTGCAGATTTGAGAGGTATCAGGTAAACTCATATAGATGATTACAGTTTCCAGTTGACAAACTGAGCAAAGCTAAAAGACTTGTCTTGAAATATTATATATGGGTGGAAATACGATGAGCCTCAGCACAGACTACATCAAACGACTGATGGATTACCTGGAGCGGGAGCAGATCCTCTGCACAGGGGAGAAGCTGCTGCTGGCGGTATCCGGAGGTGCGGATTCCACTGCCATGTTGTATTTCTACTACAGGCTGCGCTTTGTGCTGAATGTCACTTTGCTGGCGGTTCATGTGAATCATCAGCTCAGGGGAGAATCCAGCACTTTGGATGAACAGACGGTGAGGCAGCTCTGTCAAAAGCTGAATATACCTCTGATCGTCCGTAGCATCGAACTTCCTGGAGATAGAGACTTGGAAAACCGAGCGCGGATAGCGCGTTTTGAGATCTTTTCACATATACTGGAGAGTTACCGCTTTGATAAAGTCCTTTTGGCGCATCATAAATGGGATCTGGCAGAAACGGTGCTCTTAAATCTTTTCCGGGGAGCCGGGCTTTCTGGCATGGCCGGCATCAAGCCGAAGCAGGGCAATGTCTTACATCCGCTTTTGTGCTTTAAGCCAGAGGAGCTGAAAGATCTGCTGATCGAGCAAAATATCAACTGGCGAGAGGACGAGAGCAATATGGAGACCAAATTCACCCGCAACCGCATTCGCCACGAGTTGATTCCGCTTTTGGAGGAAGAGTATAATCCCCAGCTCAGGGATAAACTGGCGGAAGAAGCCACGATCCTCAATCAAGCGGATCGCTATGTGAGCGAAAGAGCGCTCAGGCGTTACAAAAAGATCTGTCTGGACAGTAGCAATCAAAGGATTGTCATGAGTTTGCCGGATTTGCTGAAGGCTCCTGATATCGAGCATTTTTATATTTTACGCGAAGCTTACCGGCAGGTGAGTGGCCAGCAGCAAGACTTTTTCCTGGCCAATCTCAGAGAGATACAAGGGATCTTAACAGCCCAGGGCAGTAAGTATGTGAGCCTGCCGCATGGGACTTATGCGATCAAGCGCAATCAGGAATTGGTCTTGACTGCCAACCCGGAAGAAATCAAGAGTGAAAATGCCGAGGCTTTGCAGATCGAGACAGAGCGTTCGCGTGCCGTGCACATGGACTATCGCTTTCGTTTCAAATACCTCAGAGTCTTGCCGCAGGATCATGCAGAATATCAGGGCTTTCGGGCCATCATCGATGCGGATAAGATAAAAAGTGGATTTACGATCCGTTCCCGTAGGCCTGGAGATAGATTTATGCCCTTGGGAATGCAGAGTTTTAAGAAGATAAAAGACTTTTTCATTGACGAAAAAGTAGCAAAATATGATAGGGACTTAATACCCATCTTTGATGATGGGGAAAAGATATTCTGGATTTGTGGTCATCGCATCGATGAGAGGGTACGCTATACTGGTGCTACCAGTCGCTACCTGATGATCGAAGCGGTGTCGCTTTCGAAAAAGCCAAACCGGGCTGCAAGCCGGATAAAAAGAGGATATTATGAATTTGATGAATTGTGATATATCTGCCGTACTGTTTGATGAACGGCGCATACAGGCCCGCATCCGTGAGATCGGGCAAGAAATAAATTCGGATTACGAGGGCAAGGTGCCTGTGGTAATCGGTGTGCTAAAAGGTGGCTTTGTTTTCCTTAGTGATCTCATTCGAGCCATCACTCTCCCGCTGGAGATCGACTTTCTGGCTATCTCAAGCTACGGCGTGGGCACCAGCAGCAGCGGTGTGGTCAAGATCCGCAAAGACATCGATATCGAACTGGTGGACCGTGATGTGATCATAGTAGAAGACATTGTGGATAGCGGACTTTCCCTGCAGTATATCAAAGACTACATTTGGAAACACAAACCTGCCAGCCTCAGAACTTGCGTGCTTTTGGACAAACCCATGGCACATAAGATCGATATCTCCTTTGAATATGTAGGCTTTGAAGTAGGCGATGAATTCGTAGTCGGATACGGCTTGGATTTTGCCGAACTCTATCGCAATTTACCCTATATCGGTATTTTAAAGGAAGAGTGCTATTCATGAAGTATATCCTGAGTTTGGTCCTTGGCATCCTCGGCGGAGGTCTTTGGGCCCAGATTGCAGTGGATTCCTTGCGGCAGCTTCCAGAGCAAATGCCAGGAGTGATAGATAGCTTTTCCAATATGTTGAGATGGTTTATTTATGCCATTATCCTGATTTCGGCGATCGGCCTGGTACGCATTTGGATGATCAAGCGCAAAGCCGACAAAGGGGATCCCATCGACACGGAACCCCAAAAAGCAGCTCCCAAAGTGGATGCCAAAGGGAAGTCCGTGAGTCCGGTGAAGAAGTCTATGTTTTCCATGCCCTTTATATTTATTCTTGTGCTTTTAGGCATAGTATTCTGGCATACCTTCAGCGGAAACAAAGAACAAGTCAGCAAAGAGAGTTTCAGCAATTTCATGATCCGGGTAAATAATAGCTCGGTCAAAGAAGCTCAATTTACCGAGCGCGATATCATCTACGTGGATTTGGCGAATAAAAAGTATGTGACCACTATTCCCTTTGACGATGCCCGTTTGGTGGACAGCTTGCTGGAGCGTGGAATCAAGGTTACCACTACCAAACCACCCGCGTGGACGGGACTTATTTCCTACGCCTTTACCTTTATATTGCTCATCGTCTTCTGGTTCTTCATCATGAGATCCATGCGCGGCCAGAATTCCAAAGCCTTCAGTTTTGGCAAGAGTAAAGCCAGATTGCATGAGGCCAGCCGCTCCAAGATCTCTTTCAAGGATGTGGCAGGAGTGGATGAAGCCAAAGAAGAATTGCAGGAAATCGTGGAATTCCTCAAAAACCCCAAGCGTTTTCAAAGTTTGGGTGGCAGAATTCCCCGCGGTGTACTCCTGGTGGGGCTGCCCGGCACAGGTAAGACTCTCTTGGCCAAGGCGGTATCCGGAGAAGCAGGCGTACCTTTCTTCTCCATATCCGGCTCCGACTTTGTAGAAATGTTTGTGGGTGTGGGTGCAGCCCGGGTGCGCGACCTTTTTGAACAAGCCAAGAAAAATTCTCCCTGCATCACCTTTATAGATGAGATCGACGCTGTGGGACGTCACCGGGGCAGCGGTCTGGGCGGTGGACACGACGAACGCGAACAGACTTTGAATCAACTATTGGTAGAGATGGATGGCTTTGAACCCAATGAAGCTGTCATCATCATCGCTGCCACAAACCGCCCTGACATCCTGGATCCAGCCTTGCTGCGTCCAGGTAGATTTGATCGTCAGGTCACAGTGGATCTGCCAGATATCAAGGGCAGAACCGCGATTTTGAAAGTTCATGCCGCCAAAGTGCCGCTCTCTGATGATGTACATCTGGAATTGATCGCCAGAGGTACTCCAGGATTTAGCGGAGCAGATTTGGCCAATCTGGTGAATGAAGCAGCTTTGATCGCTGCTAGTAAAAATCAGAGCAGCATCGGGATGGTAAATTTTGAGGCAGCCAAAGATAAGCTGACTCTGGGCATCGAAAAGAAAAGCAGGGTGATTCCCGAAGCGGATAAGAAACTTACCGCTTATCATGAGATCGGACATGTGATCACCAGCATTTTCCTGGAATTGGTGGAGCCGGTGCATAAGGTCAGCATCATCCCCCGTGGCTTTACAGGTGGAGCTACTCACTATCTGCAAAGCGACAAAACGGGATATTCCCGTAGCTATTTGAAGCAGTTTATGGTCACTCTTTTGGGTGGACGATCCGCCGAAGAAGTGGTCTTTGGAGAGCTGACCACCGGAGCGGGTAACGATCTGGAACGCACGACCGATATCGCCAAGAAGATGGTCTGTTCCTGGGGAATGAGTGATGCTATCGGCCCTATGACCATCGGTAAGGAACAAAATGAAGTGTTTTTGGGTAAACAGCTCGCCACACACGATGGACACAGCGATGAGACTTCACGTTTGGTGGATTCTGAAATCCGCGCTCTGGTCACCGAAGCACATGAAAAAGCCAAGGCGATTTTGATCAAACACCGTGCGCTTCTGGAGATTATGTCCCTGGAATTGCTGGAAAAGGAAACCTTGAATACGGATGATATCTTTAGTTTGATTACGGATAATCTGGATGCTGAAGAGCGTGAGATAGTAAAGGCCAAATATGAGCGTGCCAGAGAAATGCGCTTTGAACATACCTCAGATTTGGATGTGCCTGAAGACCTGCCCTTCAGCGATGATAGCGCAGATGAAACCCAAGAAAAGCCCGAAGATATTCCAGCCCTGGAGATTGATAATGAACCCAAATAGTATGCATGCAACTACCATCATCGGTATCCATCGCAATGGTAGAACCGCGCTTTGCGGCGATGGACAGGTCTCCATGGGAGACACCGTGGTCAAAGCCAAAGCGATCAAGATTCGCCGGATATTTGATGATAAAGTAATCATCGGCTTTGCCGGAGCCACAGCAGATGCCTTTACCCTCTCGGAAAAGTTTGAAGAAAAGCTGAAGGCAAACAAGGGCAATCTTAAAAGATCAGCAGTGGAATTGGCCAAAGAATGGCGTCAGGACAAATACCTCAGACGTCTGGAAGCCATGATCATTGCCGGAGATAAGACCGGCATCCTGATGATCAGCGGAGTGGGGGATGTGATGGAGCCAGATGATGGCCTCATGGCCATCGGTAGCGGGGGAAATTATGCCCTGGCAGCGGCTCGCGCCCTGATGCGCAATACCAAGCTCAGCGAGGAAAAGATCGTGAGCGAAGCCATGAAGATTGCCTCCGAGATCTGCATCTACACTAATACTGAATTTGTGCTGGAGGTCTTGTAATGATAGAAATTGACAGCTTGACTCCAGTCCGCATCGTAGAAGAACTAAATAAATACATCATCAGCCAAAATGCAGCCAAACGCAGCGTAGCTATCGCTCTTAGAAACAGATGGCGGCGTCAACAGGTGCAGAGTGATATGCGCCGTGAGATCATGCCCAATAACATCATCATGATCGGACCTACCGGAGTGGGGAAGACCGAGATTGCCAGACGCATTGCGCGCCTGGTGAACGCTCCCTTCATCAAGGTGGAAGCATCCAAATTTACCGAAGTGGGCTATGTGGGACGCGATGTGGAATCCATGATTCGCGAACTAATGAGTTATGCTGTGACGCAGACTCGCACGCAAATGGTAGAAGAGGTGGAGGCAGAGGCCAGAGCGCTGGCGATCGAAAAAGTGCTGGATGCCCTGCTGCCGCTCAAACGTAGAAAGAACGATGCGGAAGATCCGGAAGCTCTGGAACGCCATAAACGCAGCCGGGATAAGATGCGCAAGAAGCTGATCAATAATCAGATGGACGACAAGTTCATTGACATCGAGATCCCTGAGGACTCCATGCCGAATTTTGAGATCATGACGAATTTTAATATGGAAGCCTTTGATCTTGATTTCTCGGACATGCTCTCCAATCTGATGCCGGGACGGGCTGGCAAAAAGAAACACAAAACCACAGTGGCTAAAGCACTCAAGACCTTTACTGAACACGAGATCGATCAATTGGTGCCGCGAGATAAAGTTGCCGATACGGCTAAAAGAGCTGTGGAAGAGAATGGCATAGTCTTCATTGATGAGATTGATAAGATCGCCACGACAGACAAACATGGCGGCATCGATGTTTCCCGCAGTGGAGTGCAACGCGACCTGCTTCCTATCGTGGAAGGCAGCAGCGTGCCCACAAAATATGGTCCTATCGATACTGCACACATTTTGTTTATCGCAGCAGGAGCATTTACTTCTGCCAAGCCAAGTGACCTGATTCCGGAATTGCAGGGACGTTTCCCGATCCGGGTGGAGCTGAGCAGCCTCACCGAACAGGATTTTGTCCGCATTTTGAGCGAGCCGGAAAACGCTCTGACCAAGCAGTATAAAGAGCTCTTTCACACAGAGGGTGTGGAGCTTTCTTTCAGCGCTGGGGCGATCAAAGAAATAGCGCGTTTTGCCGCTCTGGCTAATGAGAAGATGGAAGATATCGGAGCCCGCCGGCTACATACCATCTTAAATACACTCTTGGATGACTTCCTCTTTGAAATGCCCAGCCCTAAGCTCAAGAAAGTGAGCATCACCAAAAACATGGTGATCGCGAGCCTGAGCCCAGTAATCGAAAGCGAGGATCTCTCGCGCTTTATTCTCTGATGATCAACCCTATAAAAAGCACCTTCATCGCACTGTATAAGGCAACGCGCCTCAGGATAAATCCATGAGCAAGATCTTTCTGCATCTGGGTGATAAAGAGCATGACTATCGCTCTTTGATGAAATACCAAACGGCTGTGAGCATCGCGGGGAAGACTATTCTTCCTGCGCAGATGGTGGTCTGCGAGCAGACTCATTCCGATATCGTGCATATCTGCTCCGCTGAAGATAGTGGCGCCGGCTTTGGGGCTCATCCTCAGATTCCTTGTGCCGATGGCTTTGCTACCAATATCGTGGATCAATACCTCTTGATCCGAACTGCGGATTGCTATCCGGTGCTCCTTTATGAAAAAGATGCCAAAGCTGTCGCTGCAGTACACAGTGGGCGGGAAGGCACCAGGCAGAATATCGTGGGCCAGGCTGTGCAAACCCTGGTGGAGCATTTCGGCTGTGATCCAGCCAATATCGTAGCTCACGTGGGGGCGGGGATCTGCGAAGAGCATTATCAGGTGAGTGAAGAACTCTACGATGCCTTTAATGCCAGCCTGAATGCAGAGGGCTTCAATGCTTGCTCAAGTAAGCATCGCCACCTGAATCTGCGGGCTATTATCTTTCAACAGCTAATTAAGGCTGATTTGAAATTTATCAATATCGAAAATGTCCAGATTTGCAGCTATGAGAATCCTGACTACTTTTCATATCGCCGGGACCTGGGAAACAATCGTCAAATCAACCTGATCGGGATCAGCAATGAATAAAACCTTTACGAACAAAAGTGGTAATGTCCTGCTGGAACTCCGGCAGGAAAGTTCCTCCGCCTGGCTCACTATCAAGCGCAGTGGACGGCTGGTGAATGAAAAAGACATTCTGGATTTGATCGAAGAAGCCGGTCTCAAATCTGGATTTGATGAAGCCTTGCAACTCATCCGGGAGCGCGGGATCGAGAAAGATTTTGACAAACCCTTTCCCATCGCAGTCTGCACAAAAGAAGAAGGCAAGAAAGAAGCTACGCTGAATTACCGCTTTGATCCCAATGCGATCGTAGGGGATGCCAGCGAGCTTGATCTGGCTGTGCTCAGCAAAAGCATCTATGTGAATGAGGGAGATATTGTCGCCAGCTACTCGGACAATCTCTTTGAACGGGATGGCAGTATCTACGATATCTTTGGCGAGCTGATCACGCCTCCCGAGGTGGATGAAGAAGCAGCGCTGAAACTGGCTGGCAGTCATATCCGCTATCAGAGCCATGATTATGTTGCCGCGAGGACTGGGTATCCATATCTGGACAAAGACGGCCGCATTTGCATATTAGATAGCCTGAAGCTGGATAGCAGCCAGGTTCCCAGCGGGCAATTCCTGCGCAGTCCCGTTAGCCTGGAAATAACGGGAGATCTCAGCCAGGTCAATATCGCCTGTCTGAAAGCTATGACCATTCACGGCAGCATTCAGGATTGCAGTATCTACTGTGAAGACGACCTGATCATAGATGGCGAGATTATTTCCTGCAAGAATCCCGGAATACAGGTCTTGGGTTCGCTCAAAGTGAATTCCATCTGCCATTCCCGCATCTATGTGAAGTCAGACATCGAGTTTCAATACGAGATGCTGCATTCGATCGTAGCCACGGATGGGGACATCAAAGGCGATGAAGATAGCTCTCTCATCAATGGCGGGCTGGTTCAGGCTGCTGGCAATATCGATATCGCCAAGGCAGGATCATCTTCGGGCGATGAAACTGAAATTGAGATTGCCATTTCACCATTTTACAGGGCGATGTTGATGCAGATGACCAAAGAGTCCGTCCGCTTACGCGAAGATGGCGATGACAAGGCTTTGGATGAGATTCGAGGGCGCATTAGCCGCTGTGAAGCAGAATTGGACAATCAATTGAACCTGTTTTTAAAAAGACCCACGGACGAGAAGAAATCCGTTACCGTGCGGGATGAAGTATATCCCAAGACCCTGTTTCGGGTCTTAAAGCATTCTTATCAGATCAAAAGTAATCAGAAGGGGATTTATCTAATTGAAAAGGATTAAGTGTAGAATGGAAATGAGTTTTAAAGTAGTTCTGTTGCTGTTGGCTGTAGCTTTAGTGTGCACCCCGCTACTTGCGGGCATTCCCGGTTTTGCCAAGGACCCTGCCATTTCTCCGGATGGCAATGAGGTCTGTTTTGTTTTTGACGATGACCTGTGGGTAGTTCCTTTTCAGGGAGGAGATGCCAGACGCCTCACCTCCACCAAATCCCGTGAATGGGGTCCGATCTGGTCTCCTGATGGCAAGTTTATTGCCTTTAATTCCAATCGCGAAGGCCAAACCTATCCCTACCTGATTTCTGCCAAAGGGGGAGAGGCTGAGGCCATCATCCGCGAATCTTACAGTATTGCAGATTGGTTCAACGATAGCAAGCATCTCCTCGTACTCCGTGGCAATGCGGAATTTGGCTCTTCCATGTACAAGCTTCCCCTCAGTGGAGAGCGGGCTACACTTTTGGGCGATGTGGGCGACCGTTGGGCCACCCTGTCTCCCGATAATAGCAAGATCGTCTTTAGCCGCCATGGCTATGCGCATCGCGAAGCTTATACCGGTAGCATGAATGGTGAGCTTTGGCTGTTTGACATCGCAAGCAAGGATTATACCAGGCTAACCAAAACGGATTTATCAGAGCGCTATCCCCGCTATTCTCACAGCTCAAATTCCTTGTACTATTGCTATTCTGATGGACAGCGCTTCCAGCTTAACCGCGTGGATAAGATGAATTTCAAGCGTCCGGTGAAGCTCAGCAATCTCTCCAGCTTCAGTGCTCGGGACATCACCATCGCCCGCGCCAACGACAGAATCGTCTTTGAACACTTTGACGAGATTTACAAATACGATCCTGCCGGCTCAAAAGGCAATCAGGTAACGAGGCTGGATATCCGCATTGCTTCTGATATGTGGCAAAACCCCATCCGTGAACTTGATATGAAAAACGATCTGGCAGATTTTGCCGTTTCAGACGACGGAATGCTGGTCTCCTTTAACTATAAATACGACAACTTCATCGTGCCCCGCAAGGGTGGGATACCCAAACAGATCACCGATGATCATAGCGGCTGGGCCAATATGATCTTCATCAACGATCGGGAGATTGTGCTATCCAAGCTGGATCATGGCCGCGAAAAGCTCTTTAGCGCCAAGATCGAGAAGGACAAAGATCCTGTGCTGACTCCCATTGAATGGTTCGGTGCAGATTCCCTGAGCATACAGGATATACACAAGGATTCCGATGGCCGTTGGCAGATCAAATATCAGGATCACATCAACGCTGGCAGGATCGCCTTGGCAGACAAAGGTAAAACAGACCTTTTGGAGATGAATGCTCCAGGACTGGTGATCTCCGACTTTTCCATCAATAAAAACGGCAGTCATGCTGCCTATTGCGCGATCGACAGCGAATACTACATGCGTGGGCTCTATATTTACGAATTTGCCACAGACAGCCATCGCAAGGTGCTTTCAGATGATCGCAATATCTCAAACATCTACTGGTCAAAGGACAATCGCTCTCTGATCTTTACGCGCAATCGCAATTTGTACCGTCTGGATCTGGTTCCCAGAGATGAATTTGAATATGAAGAAGACTATTGGGCACAGGTTTTTGAGCCCGTAAATGAAGAAGATAAAAAGAAAGAAGACAGCGAATCTGAAGACAAAGATGAGAAAAAAGCCGAAGCCACAATCGATGAAGATGGGCTGTATGTGATGGAAATTCCTGCCAATGATAAAGAAGAAGAAGTAGAAGTAGAAAAGCCAGCTCCGCCTGTCGAAATCGTTTGGGAAGGGCTGGATAAGAGAATGTTTTTGCTGTATGAAGGCGCAATGACCAACCTCACCGTAGTGCGCGTCCTCAGCGATTCCACCTTTCTGTATTTGGATCGCCCCTGGTTTGCCCAGGGAAATCCCAGTCTGAACAAAGGCGATATCTATGGCAAAAACAAAAAGGAACAAGCCACCTTCGGCAAGGATAGCATAGCCTTCAAGCTGGTGGGGGAGACTCTGTATTACCTGGATAATTTTGCTCTGAAATCATATGACCTTAGTGGCGGTAAAAAAAGCGATATACCCATCAGCATGGATTATGAATACGACGTGCAAAAGCTCAACGGCCGTGTGTTTGAACAAGCCTGGGGACTGTTTGCCGATAACTTTTACGATCCCAATTTCCATGGCCAAAACTGGCAAGAGCTCTATGATAAATATCGCCCCTACGTGGATAAAGCTCGCAACATAGATGATGTAGGCGGCATTATAGACGAGATGATAGGAGATTTGAACGCTTCCCATACCGGATTTTATCCCAGAACAGATGAAGCGGGTTACTACAAAAGCATAGCCCGGATTGGTGTGGATTTTGACTATAGCGAACCTTTGGCGCAAGGCGTCAGGATTGCCAGGGTATATGCCAATACCAGGCTGGCGAACTATTACAAGATCAAAGCCGGAGACATTCTTACCCATATCGATAAAATAGAAATCACGCCTAAAACAGGCCTTGATGCCCTTTTTGCAGACAAGATAGGCAAGACCATCAGCTTTAGCATCTTAAGTGATGGCAAGGTGATCGAAGGCCAGGTGCAGGGCATGGGGGGAAGTGAATTTTACCAGCTCTTTTACGACTATGAAGTTACCCGCAATCGTCAAAAAGTAGAAGATGCCACTGATGGCAGGGTGGGCTACATTCATGTGCCGGCCATGGGAACAGAAGATTACGATAATTTCTATCGTGACTATTTCCGCGACAATCATGATAAAAAGGCCATGATCCTGGATTTCAGAGGAAATCGTGGGGGCAGGGTGCATGATGACATCATCTCACTGCTTACCAAGAAGAATTATGGCTACAGCCTCAGCCGCACTTATGGCCCGGAATTGCGTGCCGAACCCAGGTTCGGGATCACTGTGCCCACCATCGTTTTAGTAGATGAAAATTCCTTTTCAGATGGAGAAATCTTTCCTATAGTTTACCAGGAACTCAAGCTGGGTAAGGTGATCGGCTATCCCTCCAGCGGAGCTGTAATAGGCACCAGAGAACGTACTTTGCTGGATGGCTCACGCATGCGTATGCCTGGCACCGGATGGTTTAAGGTGGATGGCACTAATATGGAAGGCACCGGAGCCATGCCGGATATCATCGTGGAACACAGCATCAACGATATCGTGATAAACAACGACAAGCAACTCAGCCGGGCGATCAAAGAAATCTTAAAAGAGATAAAATAATGGATATTGACAATATACTACAAAAGGCAATGGCTTTGAGCAAGTCGAACTGGGTGCATGCCATTCATCTGCTCACCAGTGCTGAGGAAGAGCATCCGGATGATACCAGGCTGCAAACTATGATCGCGGATTTGCATTTTTTCCGCTTACAGTACAAACATGCTCTCAAACACTATCTCAAGGCCTTGTCCTCAGATCCGGGTAATACCAGAATCATCCATGCTATAGCCAGTTGCTACATGGCAAATAACGATTACCGCCTGGCCTTGGCCTATTTCAAGCGTATCCCCAATCCCACGGATGATGTTCTGTATAATACTGGCTATTTATATGCTATTTTAGGGCGTCACAAAGAGTGCATCAGCATCATGAAAGAATTGCTTGCCCGCCTGCCGAATCATCCCTTTGTATATTATGTGTTGATCGAGCAGCATTATGAGCTGGGCCTGCAGGATGAAGCTTTACGCTATATAAGGCAGGCAGAGCAGAAAGCTGGCAAGCAGCAGCAGTTGAATTTATTGGCAGCGCTGGTGTATTCTGCCAAAGAGCAGTGGCTTCCTGTATATTATCATTACACCCAGGCGGAGTCTATGGGGGAGATAAACAACCTTGATCATTGTCTGCGTTATGCCAATGCCGCCAACATTGTTGGTCTTCCCGAAAGAGCCATTGGCATATTACTCCGGGCCGAAAAGAAATGGTCTTATATCAGCGATATCTATATCATGCTTTTACGCATTACGATCAAGCTCAAGGACTACAAACAAGCCGAGCAGATAGTCAAGCGAGCCAAGAAAAACCTGAGGCAATTGCCCAGCACTATTTTGCTGCTTATCGAACGTATGAAGCTCGAGATTGAGAAAGAGCCTAAGCTATAAAAAAGGCGCTCAGTTCTTCCTGGTTTTACTCACCAATTCATAGAGCAGATAGCCATTTAGCATATACAAGACCTTGTCAAATTCCTTATCCCCGGGGATGATCACATCGGCATTTTTCTTGCTGGGTTCGATAAAGGCGGCGTGTGAGGGCTTGACAGTCTGCATATATTGATCCAGAACTCCTTCCACATCCCGTCCGCGTTCAATGATATCCCGGGCGATTCTTCTTGCCAGCCTGGTATCGGCATCTGTATCCACGTAAATCTTGAGATCGGAGAGTTCGATCAATTCCGGATAATAGAGAGCAAAGATGCCTTCCAGGATGATCACATCGGCATCCGCAATGCAGAGCTTCCCTTCTTCCCGGCTGTGGGTCTTAAAGTTGTAATCCGGCATATTCACAGCTTTGCCGGCCAGCATATCACGCACATCCTTCATCAGATAGTCTTTATCAATGGAATCCGGGTGATCAAAATTGACCTTGGCACGCTCTTCCATAGATAGATGTCCCAGACTTTTGTAATAGTTATCATGAGAGATGATCACGGTCTTCAGGTCTTGCAACCTGCGACCGATGGCACGCGCGATGGTGGTCTTGCCGCAGCAGGTTCCACCTGAGATCAGGACTAAACGGGGGCAATCTTTCATATCTTAGTTTTCCCTTGCTTTATTGGTTTGAGCAGTTTGGTGATAATGCCATACATATCATTTGCTACCACTGGCTTGGCTATATATTCGTCCATTCCTGCGGCCAGGAATCTTTCCCGATCTCCCACCATGGCAGCCGCAGTGAAGGCCACGATAGGGGTATGACGCAGCTTGTCTATTTCCATATCACGGATTTGTTGCGTGGCGGTGATGCCATCCATCACAGGCATCTGGATATCCATCAAGATCAAATCGTAAGCCTTTTTGCTATGCATTTTCAGCGCCTCAGCGCCGTCATTGGCAATATCTACTTTTAGTCCCCAGCTCTCCAATTGCATTTTGCTAACCATCTGATTTACAGGCTCATCTTCCACCAGCAGTATTCTGCCACTGATGGATTTGCCCACCAGATACTTGGGGTGTTTCAGCTCAGGAGCTTGCTCTGGCAATTCTTTGTAAATGCTGAAAGGCAGGATGAAGAAGAAGCTGCTACCACTGCCGGGTTCGCTTTCGACCCAGATAAAGCCTTCCATGAGCTCCACCAAGCGCTTTACTATCGCCAGTCCCAGTCCGGTACCCTTGTATTGTGAACTGATGTAGCTCTCGCCCTGAGTGTAATTGTCAAAGATCTCTTTTTGCTTTTTGGGATCAATGCCGATACCGGTATCTGAAATCTTGAAGAGGATGCGCAAATCTGTCTCAGAACGTGTATAAATCTCAGCATTCAGCGAGATCTGTCCTTGTTCGGTGAACTTTATGGCGTTCTGCAAAAGGTTGATCAGGACCTGCCTGAGCCTGAGCTGATCACCTTTGATGATATCCGGTATTTCCTTTTGAATCATAGCTTTGATGATCACGTTTTTCTGGGATACCTGCTGTTGAAATTGCCTGATCAAGTCATTGATGAGATAATGGGGATTAAAATCACTGAGGATAATGCCCATTTTGCCCGCTTCAATTTTGGAGAAATCCAGGATATCATTGATGATTTTCAGCAAGTTTCGTGAGGAGGAATACATGATGTCATAAATTTCTGCTTGCTTAGGGTCTGCATCCATCTGCATCAGCACTTGCAGAAAGCCGGTGATGCCATTGAGCGGCGTACGGATCTCATGACTCATATTGGCCAGAAAATGGCTTTTGGCAATATTGGCAGCCTTTGCTCTTTCTTTTTCTTCCAATAGCTGAAGTTCGCTTTTCTTCTGGTCTGTAATGTCAACAAGATAGCCATAAAAACAATCATCCCCGCCTTCTGCATTTTTCATAAACCGGAAATAATCCAATACCCAACGCGGCTCACCTTTTTTAGTAATGGTGCGATGGTACAAAATAGCATCTTCGCCCAGCTTAAGAGCATCGCTTTCATCAATCAGCTTCTGGCAGTCTTCAGCTAAGACGGTTTTCGTATAATCGCTGTCTTCAGCATACATTTCCTCAGGAGTGTAGCCCCATTGCCTGATGTTTTCAGAAATATACAGCACCTTCATCGGGTGATGGGTTACTTTGTACATGATCACCGGACCGTGGGTAAAGCTTTCTTTCCAAGCTGCTACTTCCGTACTTGATATCGATAATTCTGCTGCTGTTTTAGCTGCTTGTGCCTTAAATATCTCAAGCTGTTTTTTATGCTTTCTATAGATCATTACAAAGATGTAAAGCATGATCAACAGAGGGATGCAAGCTATCAAGGCGCCTAAGCGGACATATTTACCTGTTTTCAAACCCGGGTCCACATCTGTAAACCATTTATGCTGTAGTTTTTTTAGTGTGCCCTTGCGTTCTAATTCAGTTAAGGCGGTATCTACTTTTTGGATCAAATCTTCATCCAGAGAAGCAAAACAGTATTCGCGTTGCTGGATTCTTTGGGGCAGGACTTTGATATTTCGAAGGTTTTGATTCTTGATGATGTACATGCCCAGCATATAGTTTGCCACACAGGCATCAAAATCTCCATTATTCAAGAGCTTGAAAGCAATATCAGCAGAGGGAACCGGAGTTAAATCTCCTCTAAATCCCAAGTTATTTAGATAATCCTCTGCCACATCGCCCTGTTGGATTACCACAGAGCTGTTTATGATGTCAACCTCGCTTGAGATAGCAGAATCCTCAGGGATAAAGATGGCCCGCCAAGTGACTGTATGTGCTCCTGTGAAATAGAACTCTTTGGCACGTTGCACCGAAAAAGCCATGCCCTGGACGATATCGATAGATCCATCTGCCAACCAGGATTGCACTAGCGCCCATTTGCCCAAACGAAATTCCGGTTCCATCCCGAGCATTCTGGTCACAATGCGACTAAGCTCCACGTTATACCCATCCGGCAAACCGTCTGCATTGATAAATTCATAAGGAGGATAGCCAGAATCTCCGCCAATAATGAGTTTGGCAGGTTTTGATTCTTCAGCAAAAAGGGAAAGACTGATAAAAAGTAGCAAAAAATTAAGCCAGGATCTCACCTTCACCTCGTTTGCGCATCTACCTTGGCAATGTATGCATTCATGTCAAACTTCCTTTTTAATCCAGCAGCATTCATATAACGGACCATCCCGAAAATTGGCCTTGTGCCCCAAGGGCGATCGTGCTTGCCAAAACACCAGGCTACACCGGCGTAGGCATTCGCATCCCGGCCATCAATCTCATATTTATTGTTGAGATATAGCAAAATCTCAAACGCTTCATCCACAGAGGGGCACCAACTCAGCAGGCGTTTTCCCCAATACATGCGCATATAGCCTTGCATCTTACCTGTGGACAGCATCTGCCTCTGAGCGGCATTCCAATATATGTCATTGGTCTCACCTTGCTCCAATCTGTCAAGCGAATACTGCTCCTCACGCTCATCCAGAAGGTGATCATTCAAGGTTTTCCGCGCCCAGGTCGGTAAGCATAAAACCGAATCATAATTAGGATTGTGATCACAAAAATTCATACTAAGCTCACGTCTTACAATGAGTTCTTCAGCGTAATCAGCCAGATTCAAGGACTTTCCCATTTGCTGTTTTTTACTAGTGATCAAGTGTGGTAAAGCTTCTACAGGGACTTGCCAGGCGTCAAAGATCTTGTGAATGATCTCCAAGGCGGATATCTGTCCAAAATGCAGATAAGGACTCAGCTCGCTGGCATAGTCTTTATCGGGATGGCTACGGTATTGAGCATAGCCCTGTAGTTTGTTTTGAATGAAGAAGCTTAGCTGTTCTTGGGCTTGATTATAGCCACCTGTCATGGAACTGATGCTTCCCGGGCTGGGTTGCAGCTTGAGTTCAGTGCGCACCCAATCCCAGAGTGCGTCGAGATCTTGCAGATCGTATGGGTAATGCGGGATACCCTGCAAATCCAAATCTTGGGTAGGCACATCATAGTGTACGGGGTCAGGATAAACCAACCAATCAGGCAATTTAGAAACAATTTTCCTACGCAAAGTAGCAGCGGAATACTCTTCTTTGTCCGAAGCCAGATGCACGGGAACTGTGGCCTCACTATCTAATTCGACAATTTCGGTGTCAGAGAGCAGTTTGCTGCTAAATACTTCGTTACGCAAAGCCTTTTGCCATCTCAGATAGCCATGATCAAGCACTAATAGCCGGGCTTTTTGACCAAGCTTGGGGATCAGATCATGAGGCTTTCCCAGCAGAATATGAAAGGGAATATTCTTGCTTGCAAGCCCCAATGCTATTTCTGGCAGAGCTTCGATCATGAAACGGTAATGCCGGATATTGGCCTCGGGAATCTCATCATTGATGACAAAACAGATTATCAGGCCTAGCTTCATACGCTGTGCTTCTGCCAAAGCGTAATCCAAGGCCGGGTTATAATGAATACGCTGGGCTTGCTGCATCCAATAAAGTACGTAGTTGCCGTTCGGGCTTTTAGCGATCTTCTGACGGATAATTCTTTCTTTCATCTTTATGTACCTTCGCAAGTTTGCAAAATCAATTCCTTTTCACATTCAGCTCTTGCCTTAAATTGACAGAAAGCATGAAATTGTCAAGAAAAAGTGCCCTGTTTTTATCGCTATTTTTACAGTTTTGTCTATATCTTTCCATAAGGCGGAATTTGCTCGAAGGGACAAGCTGCTACGGTTCAGGTTTCTACGCACGCAAACGACTTTTTAATTAGCTGCTTGCGCTGCAATATTATTTGTGATTCCCTTCTTTAGATATTGCCGGATGGTGCCAAAATGCAAGTAAGACATCGCACGCGAACTCACTGTAAAGCAGTTATTCCAGCAGCCAGGACACTTGGCAAACTGCTCTTTGGCATCTTTCCATTTGTCACTAATAAAGATATCCTTGATTTCTTCGTGTAGCAGATTGCCCAGGGATTGATTCAGGCAAGTATATAGATCTCCATTCTCTTGAATAAAGAATTTACTGCCAAAAGTGGGGGAGATCATATAGGGGCATTGTTTTTTCTTTTGTTTCCTCCAGCCTTCATAATACCAAAGAGGAGTTTTCAGGTTTGGAGTCTGCTGAATGAGAGACAAAAGGTCTATCAGGTCATCATGGTTTTTTATCTTCAATTCGTCCAGCTCCCTGTGATTGTGTGAGCTATAGCGATACACGTCAATATTCAGATCCCAGTCCAGATCTTTGACCCTCTGGATCATGTCTGGTATCTGCTGCAGATTGATCTGAGAGATCACCATGGTGGCGGTGGGACGATAGGAATAATCTCCCTTTTCCCGGGCGTTATTGATCTTCTGCATCCCTCTTTCCACTATTTTCTGTACATCGGTGGCACCTCGCAATTTGTCTGCCATTTCCGCGAAGCCGTCGTAAGAGCTATTGATCCCAATATTGTATTTACAGGCCAGGTTTATCACTTTATCCTGATGAGCTTCAGCATAATACAGGTTTGTGAGCAGAGCAGTATTGGTGAATTCATATTTGGCCAAAAGGCGAAAGATCTCTTCCAGCTCTGGGTGGATCGCCGGCTCTCCTCCAGATAAACTAATCCGCTTGGTGCCATGCTGTTTGAGCTTTTTCAGGATGGTTTCAAAATGCCCCAGATCGATGAAAGAACCATCGGATTGGGCGGGAATGCCGCATTGCAGGCAGTTCTGTGTACAAAGTGAAGTAAGACGGATGGAGCAGAAATATAGTGAAGGTATCCTAAGCACGAATTTCTTCAGATGCCCCAACTCTATTGCTGCCATATTGGCCTCTTGGTCAGATTCATTGTTTGCTTCCTTTTCTTTAGCATACTGTTTCTATGTTTAGATCCACTATTGGAAGTGGGAGATAATTGTCAAGTGCAGCATAAGAAATTTGCCAATATTACGACTCTGCTTGAGATTTGCCCATGCATATTGCGGGAATTTGGCACAATGTAGGGGCGTTTGGCAAACGCCCAAAGCATCCCATTGCCCGTAATACGTGCATTTGGGCTTTCACGGGACAAGCCCCTCCCTTCTGAATATCGCTTGCGCTTGCCATGAAACTGAAGCAGTCAATGCAGTTTTAATGCGCTTTCGACTCGAGATGACTCGAATCTTTGAGTCATCTCGTGTCGAAAGCATGTTAAAATCAAATCAAACCGTAAAGTGCAAGTCCAGGATGTAAAAGGGGAATAAAATAGCTAAAAGCGAAGAAGGTGACGGATGCGCCACCTTCTTCTAATGCAAAACGGAGTATTTTGGAATGTCCGCTCGGCATTTCTTAAGTTATATTATTTGCTTTCGTCTTTTGAAAGCTGCTCGTTCAGCCATTGAAGCTGTTTTTCAAGTTCATCTTTTTGAGCTACCATGTCATCTTTTGTGTAAGTGTACATTGGTTCGCGAGTGGCATAGCCAACTGGCGCAGCGCAGAAGTATCCACGATTACGAAAACCGTATCCACCACCGGCACCGGCACCGGGTCCGCGTCTGCGTCCCCCACCCAATCCACGTCTTTCTGTGGCATCGATTCTTCCGCAGGGGCCAAAGCCTCTTCCGCGGCGTCCATCGCCAAAGGGTCCTGTTCCATCAAATCCAGGCATTTCTACCTCCTTTTGTTTGTATTTTTGTTGTTTATTAAATTTCTGAAGGTATCTGCCAAGAGCTTGATTCCTTCATTGGCAAAACCGCTGTTATTAGTGTCATTTGTTTCCCGGATCGCATTTGTCGATCTACGGGATTTACGGCAATTCCCCATCCCTTTACCAGGGCGGCCATCACCGAAGGGTCCTGTTCCATCAAAACCAGGCATCTTGGCCTCCTTTAGTTTAGTTTAGTCGTGTTTTAATTTACAATGCACTCTATGGTTTTTGCTCAGCAAAACTGAGCTGTTTTAATGACTCTGTGACTCAGCCTTGTGAACATATGTTCAATATGCCTGAACGTGCTTTTCCTGTCAACTCTTTTTTTGGCAAATAAGCATCTGTCTTACAATATCCTTAAGATCAGGAGATTGTTTATCCTTGTATCAGTATGTATATTATATAGATAGCTATAGAATCTAAGTCAAGGAAAAGAAGTGCCAAAACTTGATAACGGGTTGATATCCAAGCCTTGAATATCGGATTATTTCCGCTAAAAGCAGATAAATCTCAAATCTGGTCTACAGGATCCTGCTAACAAGGGATAGGGGATTTTGAATCTAAAAGATTCTTTGTTCGGCGTTTTTACAAAAATGCTCACTACGCTAAAGCTGAATATCGGGATTTCGTTGCGAAGGCAAAGAACCTACAGAAGCAGAGCATCCTGAGCCGAGTAACGCAGAGCAGCTAGCACTCCGATAAGGAGAGCTGTTTACGGTTAATGGGAGCAATCTTGCAAGGGCGTTCGGAAAATTGGACGACTGGCAGAATATTCCTTAGTGATCCCATAGAGAAAATCAAGCAAAACCAAGTAGATCAGATGAACAGGTAGCGCACTTGCGCGCAGCGGGTTGCAGCCTGTTCCCATAGCTCCACAGGGCTGCAAAACGGTAGCTGCTTAAAGAAAGAGCTTGACTGAAAATGCAAAAATTAAAAAACTTGTAACAGCTTGTATGACCTTGAGATAAATTGCAAGAAGCGAGAACTTAAAATGTTCTCAAATAATCGTAAAACTATGACTTGGAATTTACACCAACCTTTGAGATGTCACTAAACTTTGAGTAGTATAATCAAACATGTATGTAAACCTACAACTCAGTTTTGTATGGCCAATGGCCAAGAATAAAAGTAAGGAGAACAAAGAAATGATCGACAATGTATCGTTCGTTTTACCCCCCCGAAACACAAGATGGGCTTAACTCGATAAGCCAATCACGGCACCAGCAATTCAAATTGGAATCACACCGGTACCACTTGAAAGCAATTGTGCTTTTCGCAATGCTCTTTCTCGCTATATCTCTACTATCCGCAGACTGTAGAATGATGGCTTTGATGGGCACAAACGGTAACAATCTCTCAGCATTCACCATTTATGATTCGACTTATTCTGGTTTTACTAATCCATGCTTACAAAAATTGAAGCAACTGGGAGCAACAAACCCCCATGGGTGGAGCTTAGCTTGGTATGATTACAGAGACCAGGGACCTCTATTGAATCCTTATCGTATAGTTAGGAGTAGAAATCGGGCAGATACAGATGGCATGTATAATGATACGGTTGGCGCTATTAAGATTGCGAATGCACCCAGAATACTATTGGGTCATGTTCGTCATGCTACAAGTGGTTCACCAACTATCCCAGACCCACATCCATTTATAATGAGATATGGAGGAAGAGATTACAGTTTCATGCATAATGGGACTGTTTCCGCAGATTGCATCATTGCTCTTATTGATACTCTTGATTCAAGCTGGATAGATGAACATCCACTTGAAACAAATGTCGATTCGGAAACATATTTCTCATGGATAATGCTAAATATTCACTTAGAAAATGGCAATGTATTACAGGGGCTAAAAAATGCGTTATTGCCAATTTATTCTCTACCATCTACCTATGGAAATCATATAAACTTCATCCTTTCTGATGGCATGGATATCTATGCATACAGGAAGACATCAGACAATAATTACCCCCTTGCTTATTACTATGATGTTGACTACGGCAAAAGAAATCACTTCTTGGCCGGAGTAATGAGCGAATTCCCAGACTCCACCACAGCTCAAGTCAATCTGAGTAATGTTGACTGGGCATCAGATAGAGTGATCCATGAAATTGAAAACAACGAACTAATATTCATCTCCTCAACTGGTAATATCGTAAGGCTACCTGATTTTGCCCATGACGATGGCCTATACACGCAGAAACTTGGCTTTCACAAAGGCGTAAACTGGGCCGGCTTTCCGATCATGAAGAATGGCGGGAGTGCTCTGATGTCTCAGGTGCTGAATTATTTCACTCTAGGAAACAACGGAGGCTTAACTGGTGTTAGATATGGAGATATGCTCGGTTATTCATGGTGGGCTCAAGGTGCTTGGTTTCCTGTTGAGATAACCTTGAATCAGAAACATCTCTACAAGCTCACCTTTTCGGATGATTCAGAATCCATCCATATGATGACGAATGTGGGACCCATGACAGATGCAGTTCTCATCGATCCCAACGAACCGGTGCTTTCCTCAATTGTAGCATATACACCATATTGGATCAGCTACACCTTGCTTCCTTCCCAGAATATCAAAGATGCTTTGGGAGATTCTTGGACTGATGTACTATCCGTAAGAGCAGAGGATTGGTTCTACCAAGCTCCGCCGGTAAATCCAAAAGGTGGTTTTGAAATTGGAGATCCCCTTGACTCTTGGAAAACCAACGGGAAAAATATGGACTTTGGCAAAGGATACATTGTAACCTTTAAAAATAGCCTGAATTCCTTTACCTGGACTCGTTCTTATGCACCGGAACTTCCCTCTCCCGGTAAGGAAAGAGCGGTATGCTTTACTTGGGAAGATACACCCGATTATGTAGTAATCGATCTTGTTGATGTCGATAATGCAGATAGTGTAAATGAAATCGGTGTGATGCAAGGCGATACCTGCATTGGAGCAGTAAAAACCGACACCTTCCCTTGCCAAATTCTTGCTTATCCAGATTATGAGGATCCCGCTCCGCTATCATTTCAGATTGTCTATAATTCTAAAGCCCCACCTTCAAACCACTATGCTTACGAGGTATTTGACCTGAATGTTCTTGCCTCTAAGCTTGATCAAATCATCCCTGAAAAAGATGGTCTTTATCGGGTAAAACTAAACGGAAATGCTTCAGAAGACAATCTTGCTGTTGGCAAAATGGTGAAAGCTGTATCCAACCATCCTAACCCCTTCAATCCGATAACCAATATTTCCTTCACCTTGCTTGATAAGGCTGATGTCAACATCCTGATCTACAACATCAAGGGTCAAATTGTCCGTGAAATGGGCATAAAACCATATAAAGCTGGTATAAACAGCATTCAATGGGATGGCAGAGACAATACTAATAGTCCCGTTAGCAGCGGGATCTATTTTATCCGCATCAATACAGGTTCTGAATCCCACACTCACAAAGCACTAATGATGAAATAAGATTTCGTCTGAAGATGATGGGAAGCGGGTTTCCGCTTCCTATCTTTAACATTGATTGAAATATTACAGGCAAGGACAAGATGAAAACTATATTGGCAATACTACTATTGATACCGCTCGCGGTAAACGCGGGTATACTGCATGTATCGCTGGACGGTTCGCAAGCTTACAGCAATGTCCAAAGTGCGGTTACCGCAGCAGCAGATCAGGATACCATCCTGATCCACCCCGGAACATATTATGAAAACATCCAGATCATCGGCCGAAACCTCACTCTCGGCAGTCTGGAGCTCACAAGTTCTGATAGCACATACATCGCGCAAACGGTGATTGACGGCAACCAAAGCGGGAGTTGTATATACATTAACGAAGATGCCATTGTCACGATCCAGGGTTTGTACCTGACCAATGGAATCGGGACCCCGACTCATCCCGATTATGGCGATATTACCAGAAAAGGTGGAGCTATCTGCGCGGAATACAGCAATATTTCTGTGATAAACTGCAGGATAATCGCTAACAAAGCTGACTCCGGTGCGGGGATCTGTTTGAACTATAGTTCCGGGTATTTGGCAGGTACGATCATTTGTGATAATTGGGGAAAGAGTATGGGAGCCCTAACCTTCGTCGGATATCCAAGTCCTTCGCCCGGTTATGAAGAGGAATATTTGGACTTTGATACAGAGAACAGATGCAGTATATACAACAACCATGCAAGCACCGGGAATGACATTTGGATAACTTCACATTACATCACTAATATTGATATTTATCTGGATAAAATTACCGTGGACGACACAAACCCATACTTCACAGAATGCATCCGCACAAAATCCCGTAACTTTGGGCAAGATCTAAGCTATGCATTGGACTACAATGAAGCGGTCTTGGATCAGCAAAATGCCGATCTGTATGTAAGCCCCGATGGCGATGACACAAATTCCGGCTTGTCTGCATCCGAAGCGCTGAAGACCATAGCCCTCGCCATCCAACGCATCGGTGCAGACAGCCAGAATCCCCACACCATTCACCTGGCCAATGGAGTCTATGGCGCAGATCAACATTTCCCGTTAAATCTGCGCAGCTATGTGAGCATCGTTGGCGAAAGCGAGGCTGGCGTCATCTTTGAAGATGGTGCACCGACTGTCTTTATCGAAGGTTGGGATAGCGAGAAGGAAGCTGCGATCAAGAATATCACCTTCCAAGGTGCATTATATCAAGGTTTTAATAAAGGTCATTTGATTTTATGCAGTCCATTATACGACTACGATGGTACGGATAAATACAGCTTAACCTTGGAAAACATCAGCTTTCGCAATATCTATCCCCTGCATTATGAATATCCAATAGCATTGGTTGAACTGGTGCAGCCGGAAAGGGCAACTTTGCGCAATATCACAGTGGAGGACTGCATGGTTTCTGCTGCATTTTACTTTTGGGGTGGAGGAGTGTACGCAGATAATGTCCGCATTCGACACACCTATGGCTCGCCCTATGGTCTGATAGAGGGAAGAGCTCTGATGACGTATGCAAATATGCCAGTAGTTACCGGAGGCGACAATGTATTTCATAATTGGGAGATTACCGGGTGTAATTCCAGATCAGTTGAAGGTTCATCAAGTAGTATAGTAAGAATTGATCATTCATTTTTGCCTACGGATTTTAGGAACTACTTCATCAATTGCACTATCACGGACAATCACTGGAATACGGGTATGGGTGCCGCCGTGGATTTGGGAGAGGATGCCAAGGTCACCTTTATCAATAGCATCATCAGCAATGCAGCGGGCATGAACTTTATCTTGCGCAATAAAGACCTGCCTTCGAATCTACAGTTCCTGAATTGTCTGGTTGGTACTTCCGGTAATCCTGAAAATGCCATTCTTAATCTTGGGCCGAACAACACAATTGAATGGTATGGCTCAAACCTCAGTTCAAATCCAGATTTCTATGCCTGGACGGAAGATAATCCCTATGCCCTGGGTCAGGATTCACCATGTATAGATAGCGGAACCACAGATTTCAGTATCTTTAATATGCCGGATTGGTATGAGTTTCCTTCCTATGACTTGGCCGGCGATCCTCGTATCTTTGGTGATCAGGTTGATCTTGGCGCTTACGAATGGCAGGGGCAGACAGATCTTGAAGACCTGCTTGCAGCTCCAGCTTTCAGCATGAGCAATTACCCCAATCCCTTCAATCCCCAAACCACGATCAGCTACAGCCTGAAGGAAGCCTCAGTCCTTAGAATAGACATCTATAACCTGAAGGGCCAATTGGTGAAAACCCTTGTGAACGAAGCTAAAGGACCCGGCAAACACAGCATCGTCTGGCAGGGGGATGACGATAATGACCGTTCTGTCGCCAGTGGCCTCTACTATTACAGGATGACCGCCGGTAAGTATAGCAGCACCAAGAAGATGATCCTGATGAAATAGTATCATATGACTATAGGTTGCTTTAAAGCCTTTCTGTAAAAGGTTTTCTAAGGCATCGCCAAAATGAGAATTGCGGGCATGGTCGACGGATCGTGCCCTTACTCACTTTGTATATGGCTATCCCTGACAGCTTGCTCCTCAGCAGAGCCTTGTCCATTTCAACAGACTTTTCAAATCTGTCACTCCTGGTTCCCTTGTCAAATAGTTTCGCATTGTGATTTTTCAAAAGTTTTCTGGATAGTCCGCATCAAAACAACTGATGAAGGTTAGGAGCGATTCTTTAAGGGCTGCAAAGAGGGTATTATTAATGAACGAGCGCTCGAGAGTCCTTAAGATATTCAGTGTATTTATGTTTGTAAGATGATCAAGCATCATACTTTGCTGGATATTTCTCTCAAGAACTCCATATATTTCAAGATTTACGAAATAAGTATTGACTGCATTTCATACTTTTTAAATCATGTAACATGGAGATAAGTATAAAGTATGAAAAGAATTATCATCGCGATTGATGGTCCGGCAGCCTCTGGAAAGAGCACGACCGCAAAGCTTTTGGCAAGGAAATTAGGATATTTATATCTTGATACAGGAGCAATGTATCGCGCCTGTGCCCTTGCTGCCAAACGCCGGAATATCGACATTGATGATGATGACGCTCTAAAAGATTTGATTCTGAACACTCATGTACTTATTCAAAACACAGAGCAGGGCAATATTACTTTACTGGATTCAGAGGACGTCTCAACAGCCATCCGCGAACCGGATATCTCCCTTTTGGCTTCTGCCATCTCAGCCAAAGCCATCGTGCGCACCAAGATGGTGGAATTGCAACGTGAAATGGGCAAAATGGGTGGCGTGGTTTTGGATGGCAGAGATATCGGAACTGTGGTTTTCCCAGAGGCCGAGCTCAAGTTTTTTATCGTTGCCCCTGTCCAAGTTAGAGCAGAGAGACGCTTTTTGGAGCTACAAGAAAAGGGACTCAGCCCAGTATTCGAAGAGGTTTTAGAAGAGCTCCAAAAGCGCGATAAAGCTGATTCTTCCAGAGCTTTGGCGCCGCTGATTCCAGCGCAGGATGCCATTGAAATAGATACCGGCCCGCTCACCATTGAAGGCCAGGTGGAAGAGCTTTACCAGCATTATCAGAAGAGGATGGCTGAGCTGTGATTTTGCGCTTGGCTGCATCCTCAGGCTTTTGTTTTGGAGTGCGCAGGGCTATTCAGATGGCTTTGGACGCTTCCAAGGGCAGAACTGCAGTTTACACCATTGGAGAACTGATCCACAATCCCCAATACGTTCAGGAACTCGAAGAACAAGGTATTAAAGTGGCAAATGATGCAAACGCCTTGCAGGGCAATGTGGTAATAATCCGATCACATGGTATCACGCGCGAAGATTTGCAGACTCTGGTGGCCAATGGGAATATCGTGATTGATGCCACCTGTCCGTATGTGGCTCGCACCCATGAGCTCATCCAAACTGCGATTCAGGATGGCTATGAAGTCTTCATTCTGGGAGATGCCCAGCATCCTGAAGTGATCGGCATGATGAGTTATGGAAATCTGCAGACCAGAGTGATAGCCCCGGGTGAGATTCCTACCGGACTCAAAGGCAAGAGAATATGCCTGATCTCACAGACCACTCAGAAGGTGGAAAATCTGAAAAAATTGACCTGTGACATATTAGATCAAGTTTTGGAACTAAAAGTGTATAACAGTATATGTCTGGCTACCACACAAAGACAAAATGCCAGTGCAGCTTTGGCAAAAGACAGCGACCTCATGATCGTGATCGGCGGACTGAGGAGCTCGAATACGAAAATGTTGGCCAGTCTGTGCAGCCAATATTGCCAAACCCTGCATATCGAGACCGAGGATGAATTGACAAAGGACTCTGTGCTCGGGAAAGCACGCATCGGCCTCAGCGCTGGTGCCAGCACTCCTGAGGACCGGATTTTAAAAGTTTATAACAAAATATTAAAAATAAATGGGGAAGAACACTTGGCAACGAGTATTCACAATATCCCCTTGTTTAAGGAGGAATCATGTTAGATCATGATCAAAACCCAGTCGAATCTGAGATGGAAATCGAAGGAAACGACACAGCGTCGAAATCAACGGAAGTAGAAGCAGTGCTCGAAAATAATGAAGAGCCAAAAATGGAAGAAAGAACATCCGAAATTGAAGTGGATGAAGAGCCTGAAGCAGCGAAAGCAGAAATTCAGGAAGAAGCCGCAGTAAAAGAACCTCAAGAAGAAACTGCAATAGAAACTGAGGATGAAGCAATATCACCAGAGCCTACTGCAGAAGTGGAAGAGGAAAAACCCGCCCTGGAAGCTCAGGAAGAGCCCAAAGCTGTAGAACCTGAAGTAGAGCTTACGCCAGAAGAGCTTGAGCATAAAAATATGCTCAATATGTACGAAGAATCTTTCTCAAACTTTAAAGTGGGAGAGATCATCGATGGCACCATCGTGGATATTTCAGACAAAGAAGTCCGCGTGGATATAGGGTTCAAGAGCGAAGGCGTGATTCAGATATCTGAATTTGCCTATAGTGGCCCACCGGAAAAGAACAGCGTCATCAGAGTCTTCATCAACAAAATCGAAAGTGGCGATGGCCGCCTGCAGCTTTCTAAAAAGAAAGCCGATTATCAGGAAAACATTGAACGCATCAAAAAAGCCTTTGCAGATAACAGCGTATTACCAGGTGTAATCCGCCGCAGAGTAAAAGGTGGCATGATCGTGGAAGTATATGGCATAGAAGCTTTTCTTCCCGGCAGTCAGATGTCGCTCAAACCCATCCCGAATCTGGACCAATTCATTGGTAAAGACATGCAATTCAAAGTTGTTAACCTCGATGAAGAGCACAACAACATCATCGTCTCCCGTCGCGCTGTGATGGAAGAAGAAGCTGCCGCAAAACGCGAGGCATTGCTGGAAAGGATCGAAATCGATTCTGAGCTGGAAGGTGAAGTGAAAAACATCACCCAGTACGGTGCCTTTATCGACCTCGGTGGTATTGATGGATTGCTCCACCTTACCGATATGTCCTGGGGCAAGCTGAATCACCCTTCAGAAATGCTTGCTATCGGCGACAAAGTGAAAGTTAAAGTGATCAATTTTGATCCTGAATCCAATAAAATTTCTTTGGGACTGAAACAACTCGTACCCCATCCTTGGGAAAACATCGAAATTAAGTATCCAGAAGGAACTCGCATCACCGGTAAGGTGGTGAGTGTGAAATCTTTCGGAGCCTTTGTGGAACTTGAACCCGGCGTGGAAGGTCTAGTGCACATCTCTGAGATGAGCTGGACCAAAAAGATCACCGACGCCCGTAAGATTCTAAAAAATGGCGATACCATAAACGCCATCGTTTTGGAACTGGACAAGGAAAACAAACGCATCTCGCTGGGTATGAAACAGATGGATCCCAATCCCTGGCTTACAATCGAAGATCGCTATCCCATCGGGACAGTGCTGAAACGCAAAGTCAAGAGTCTTACCACTTTTGGCGCCTTCGTGGAAATCGAAGAAGGCATCGACGGTCTGGTGCATATCTCTGATATTAGCTGGACCAAGCGCATCTACCACCCGCGCGAAGTATTCCGCAAAGGTCAGGAAATTCAGACCATTATCCTATCCATAGACAGAGCTCAGCACCGTATCGCGCTTGGCGTGAAACAGCTGACTCCCGATCCATGGGAGACCCTCAATCAAGATCTTCCTGTGAACTCTGAAGTGATCGGTAAAATATCCAAATTGATCCCCAAGGGCGTCTTGGTGGATATCCCGCTCAAAGAAGACTATGTGGAAGGATTCATCCCGATCTCACATTTGGCTATGGCCAAACTTGAGCACAGTGAAGATGCTTTCCATGTGGGCGAAGAATTGCCTCTGAAAGTGATCGAACTGGATATGGAAAATCGTCGGCTTATCCTCTCTGTAAAAGCCTTCTTCTTCTCACGCGACCCCAAGTTGCAAGAAGAATATGTGGCCATACACGAGCAGTATATGCGTGAACGCATTGCCAGATTGCAAAAGAAAAGAGCTGAAAAACAGCAGAGAGATAGACAGGCCGCAGAAGCCGCAGCAAAGAAAGCTGTCGATGATGCAGCCGCCGAGGCCGAAGGTAAGCCAAGCTCTGAGACTGATGAAGCTAAAATCCAAGGCACAGAAACTGCTCCTGCAGTTGCTGGCGTAGAGACTGAAGCTACAGCTGTAGAAACCGTGGAAGCAGCCCCTGCTACTGAAGCAGCTGCGGAAGCAAACACTGAGACTGAAGCTCCTGTCGAACTGGCCAAAGAAGAAGCCGTTTCTGAAGCTGTGGAAGAGACTCCCACAAAAGAACCTCTTCCTGAAACTGAACAGGCCCCTGAAGAAGTAGAAATCCCGGCGGAAGAAGAAGCTCTCGAAGCTGAAAAGCCCGAGACTCCTGCTGTCGAGCTTGCCGAACCTGTGGCCAAAGAGATTCCAGAAGAGACTCCTCTCGAGATTCCAGAAATCCCGCAAGAGCTACCTATGGAAATGCCAGATACCCAGGAAGATCACCCTGTGGTGACTGAAGAAACCCCAGAAGAACTCCCGGAAGTTGATAAGACCGAAGAACTTCCGATAGTTGAAGAAGAACCTAAAACAGAAGAATAATGACACAAACATATAAAGATAAGGCGCCCCTCAAGGGGCGTCTTTTTCTATATTCCTTGCATTTCTGGATTCCGCTTTTCTTATTGAGCCTTACGGCTATCCTATTCAATCGCTTTGACTTGGATCTATGGGTTCAAAGCTATTACTATCGGGATGGCTGGCGCCTGGATCAGCTTTGGTGGGTAAAGCTGCTGTATCACTATGGCAATATCCCTGCTATGATCACAGCTGTGGGCGCTTTGCTGCTTTATATCCGCAGCTTCATCAAGAATTCCAAACTGATCGTATATCGCAAAATGGCTTTGTATCTCGCTCTGGCTCTGGTTATCGGCCCGGGCCTCATCGTAAATGCCATCCTCAAAGACAATTGGGGACGGCCGCGCCCGCGTGAATTAGAAATATATGGCGGACGCTACAATTATGAAGCACCACTCACCATCGATCCCAGCTCCCCAGGCAAATCCTTTCCCTGCGGGCATGCTACCACAGGTTTTTACTTTTATGCCCTGGCCCTGCTTTTTGCTAACAGGAAAAAACGCTACTATATCTTAATAGCATCTTTTGCTACTCTTTATGGACTGCTAATCGGATGGGTCAGAGTGATGCAGGGAGGTCATTTCGTCAGCGATGTCATCTTTGCCGGTAGCATTGTCTATCTCAGCTCCTGGGCACTGTGGCGCTTGATGAAGCTGGATATCAAACCCTTCTATACGGGCAAAGCCGCAGGCAGCAAGCTCAAATCCTGGCAATGGCTCATCATCATACTGGGCCTCATAACCTTGATTATTGGCGTGAGCCTGGCTACTCCTTATACAGACAAGCAAGCTCTGGGCCCTTTGAAAGATGGCGGATACGAACTGCGTCTGGACCTACAAAAAGCCAATGTGCACGTTTCTTTTGCGGATTCTCTGCAGGTGTCAAATGAGGTCTATGCCTTTGGTTTTCCGGGTTCTCGTGCCCGTCTGAAAAGGCAACAAAACTCTGGTGTACTCAGCTTTGAGCAATATCTGAAAGGCTTTTTCACCGAGTTGCAAGTGGATGTCGCAGTGGTAATCGATACCTTGAATGCTAAAAATATGCATTTGAACCTCAAAGAGGGTAAAATCACTGTGGAGACCAGCAAGTATCAACAGCGATATCTTCAATTATCCGAAGATAATAAACGGATGACCTGGAATCCTGAGCAAGCTCTTTTGGCGGAACCACAATCCTCGAAGAAGGGCTACGAGAACCGCTAAGTGAATAAATATTGCTGGACAGTTTTGGGCTCTTCCCCAAATTGAGACAAACTTAATCAAGGGAGATTAATCTATAATGAAAAAAGGACTTATAGTACTACTCGTTATACTGTTGATAATCATCATGATGGCTGGATGGTTCATCGGCAGGTACAACAAGATACAAAAAGAGAAAGTTAGTGTGGAAAACGCATGGGCACAAGTGGAAAACGTCTATCAAACCCGCTATGACTTGGTGCCTAATTTGGTGGCCACAGTACAGGGTGCGGCAAATTTTGAAAAAGAGACTTTAACTCAAGTCACACAGGCTCGCGCACAGATGGGCGGTCAGGTGAATCTGCCTCCCGAAGCCCTCAGCGATCCCGCTGCTTTTCAACAGTTTCAAGCCAACCAGGCCGGACTCTCAAGCGCCCTTAGTCGTTTGATGGTCGTGGTCGAAAAATACCCTGATCTCAAGGCAAACCAAAACTTCTTGCAATTGCAGGCTCAGCTTGAAGGCGTCGAGAATCGGATTCGTACCGAAAGAATGCGCTTTAACGATGCTGCCAAGGAATACAACCAATTGATCGTGGTCTTCCCGAACAATATGATAGCTGGCATGATCGGCGCCAAGGCCTTCCAGTTCTTCGCCGCAGAAGCCCAGGCTCAGAGTGCTCCCAAGGTGGAATTTAACTAAGACTGTAACTTAAAATTGAACTATAAAAAGTCGTCAGAGATGGCGACTTTTTTTGTGGGATACTTTCAAACCTAGGGGGAAATTCCCACTACCCCCGTATCGAGATTATAGTAAGGAATTGAGCCCATAATAGCCGCAGGATGATAGCAAGAGACGTTTGAGTGTCTCTGTCCAAAGCGCTGCCTCACCTTTTTCGTCGCAGCAGGCATAACGTGTAGATGCCGTGGAGATACCAGGAAATAATGCTCCTATCTTCACGTCATCTTGAGCATATCTTATGCTGCGTGGGCACGGGAAGAAATGACCTGCCCATGCGGTTTACAAGAGAGCTTTTTTTGTTTGCGTTATTGGGATACTGCTTCGGCCAAAGGGAGCACTTTGAGCTGAAGATCGTGGGTATATTGCAAAATTTCCCGCAAGGTAGGGGAGGGGCAGGAATTGCCATATTCATCATCATCGACATCAAAGCGATGAAAACCAATGATGATCAGAGCTTCTTGACTCAAGATCCCCCGCTGGATACGGCGCTTGACAATATCTGCAGACCAATCGCTTTGGAAAGCCAGATAGCCCAGGGCTTTACGATTGAGCGGATGGTGCATGGCAAAATCCGAGCTACCCCGAATGTTTTGATAGAGCTGGGTAAGCATGGTATAAAGCTGGATAGGGCACTGACCGCGGGGTAGGGCAAAAGAGCGGGGATTCAGCCCATGATCGCTAAGGTTTTGATGATCTTGCTTGATATTGGCGAGAGCTACGCCCAGATCAAGCTGATTCAGGGCTTCATGATTCAGAGTATGGCCGCCGGTTTCCCAGCCGTACACCAGTTCCAGCTCTGTGATTTGTGCCCAGGTCATCACAGTAGGCAAACCCAAATTGGGGGCGTTGGTATTTACAAAGTTCGTGCCTCTATAGCCAAACTCCTGCATGATGGGGAAGGCATTCTCATAGGTGGAGAGATGCTGGTCATCGAAGGTAAAAACGATGATGGGGGCGGATCTTTCCGCTTCGCTGAAGAACTTACAGCCTGGAAGCAGCAGCGTAATCCACAAGAAAATCAAGCTCAAGCCCCACGGTATGACGCGGGTTTTGAGCATCGAAATGTGAATATTCATAAAAGAGTCCGATAGTTTTTTTAGGTGCCAGAGAGTATCTGCCCAGAAGGCGGTGTTGCCAGAGCCTTTCTGATTCAATAATGCTAAGCTCGGTGAGAGGGGTCAGAGCGAAATCCTTGAATTGATAGGTGGCTCTGATTTGATAAAATTGGAGCTCTTGAGGTGCGTATTCTTTGTTTTCATATCGGGCTGTAGCACCCAGCCAGCTATTCGCCGTCGTCTGATATGAGATCTCAGATTGCAGATAAAGCTCTTGCTGAGCCTGAGTGGTATCATATTCTGGCAGCACAGAAGCGGCAAAGCTGTTATTGAGCTGGAGCCTTCCATACTTGGGAGAATAATCTGCTTTGATAGCGCTAATGAAGACCGGAGTGCGCCAGTGATTGTCCATGGCGCGGAATTCCTGGTGGAATTCAAAGAGGTAATCCTCCGGCTGATTGAAGCTGGAGATATTGATCATCGCCGTAGCTTGGTTGTGCACATTGCCCCCGAGATTCAGGCTTGCTTTCCAGTTGTCTTTCAGATACTGCAGCTCCAGAGCATTCAGCCGCATATTTTGGTAATGGTAAGTGTCCCAGCCGCGGGCCAATACCGGAAGCTTATCCAAGCCGCAGTCCTTGCCGAAGCCGTGCTCCTTACTTCCTGCCGCAAAACTCCACTGACCCAAGTTCACGCCCAAGTAGATGCTCTTCAGGCGCAAATGACTTTCGTCAAAGAATTGCTGGGTATCCACAGCCATTTTAAACATGGTGTCTTTATAAAAGACAGTGTTGATGCCAAATTCTGCCCGATAGAGCTCATCCCAACTCAGTTCCTTGCCTGTTTGAGCTTCGTCGTAATAAGAGCTGTGCAGAGACTGCCACTTTGCATATAGCGGCAGTTCTACAGCGGAAGCAGATGCGATGAGGCAAATCAGGCCAAGTAGTAGCCAGTTTCTTATTGGCACTTTTCACCAAAGTCAAGGGTGCCATGCCGGATGATATCGCGTACGCTTTTGGCCACTTCAGCAATATCCAAAGAATCGGGATGCATGAGCCACTGTGCCAGCACCAGATCCATCACACCCACGATGAGCAGGGCAAAGACTTTGGTATCCAGGGGACGGATGCGTTTAGCCTGGATGGCTTTTTCGGCGAGGTCTTCCACCCAAGCCAGATATCTCTTCAGGGGGTTATAATCCGGACGGGTAGCATAAAACTCTTCACTGTGACGGGCTTCCACCGTGAGAAAACGCGCGATATAGGGCTTTTGTTGCACGAGCTGAACATGCTGGACAAAGAACTCATAGAGCCTGTCCATAGTGTCTTCTATGTCTTTAGTGGAATCGATAATAGCTTCAATCTCGGGATTGATGATCTTCTGGATACATTCACCCAGCAGTTCGTCCTTGCTTTTGAAATACACGTAGATCGTTCCCTGAGCTATCTTTGCAGCCTTGGCAATATCTGCGATGGTAGTCTCTTGCGATCCTCTTTGGGCAAAGACCTCAATGGCCTTTTCCAAAAGTTTGTCTCTGGTATTCTTTCTGCCGACTGTGCGTTTCTTGATCACTATATCCTCCAAAATCTAAACCTGAATGCCATACATACTTTTAATCCTATCTATTTTGTCAATCACTTTTTACGTGCTACTATAATGATGCCAGTGCCAGATGGATTTATCTTGCGCATATCCAAGCGCATCAAGAGCTCGGAGACTGGCAAAAGCAGGAGATACCAAAGTGCTATTACTGGCGACCAGAGCTTGCTTTTCCCCCAAAGAATCAGCGGGTATTTGATCATCAGCTTCCAGCTCAGAGCACCAAAGAAGCCATAGCTATATAAAGAAGAGAGGATCTCAAATCCACTTGTCTGCAGTTTCGCTTCCAGTTCCCCTTTGTCATACCCAGGGCGCACGTGCTCTGCGGTAAAATGTGCCGCAGGATCTGTATCGCTGGGTGTAGAGATGATAAAGACACCCTGAGGAAGCAGCGCAGAGTGGATGTTCTTGATGGTCGCCACGTCATCCTCAATATGCTCCAGGATATCGATGGCAATAGCCATGTCGTACTGATGCCGGGGACAAAATGTCTGCAAATCTGCGCTCATATAGCTGAAACGGGGCCCTGTGGTAAAACTATATTGCCTCAGATACTCTGTCTTGAGATCTGTGGCCAGCACCTTGGAATTGGGATAGTTTTTCAGCACAAAATCGCTGTATTGACAAAAGCCCGCGCCGGCATCGTAAAAACGCATACCATCACGAAAATAGCGCTCTATCTCTGCCTTCACATAGCGTTGGCGCAAGAGCAGTAAATCAAGAGCACGGTATAATAAACGTCGCAGAACCGGGAATAATCTGATCCTCTCGGCAAGGCGATCTTTGATGGGGTCATAATGCATTGGCTACTCCACTTAAAAATATCTATTGACGATTTTGGCGAGTCTGCAATTTAGTCAATGAATAAAAATTGATATGATAGTAAAAGAAATAAACGACATCAGGCGTATCAACCTGCATCTGCACACACGCGCCTCCGACGGCATGCTTACTCCTGCACAACTGGTAAAGCAAGCCCAGAATATCGGTCTGGATTTGATTTCCATTACCGATCACGACACTATGGACGCCTACAAGCAGATTCCGGAAGACTATGCCCCCCTTCGCATACTTCCCGGCATGGAGATCAGCTCTATGCATCAGGGAAACGACGTGCACATCCTGGCTTATGGATGTGATTTTAAAAATGAAGCTCTGATAGAGCTCAGTGAGAATTATCTCGTTGGCAGAAGAGACAGAGCTCTTAAGATGATCGAACTGCTCAGTGAACTGGGCATGGATATCGAAATCGATGAAGTACTGGCCATGGCCGGCAGCGGGGAACTGATAGCCCGGCCTCATATCGCGCAAGTGCTGGTTCATCATGGATATGTCAGGACCAAGAACGAAGCGTTTGAAAAGTACATTGGGAACTTCAAGCCTGCTTTTGCCCCCAAACCGGAATTCTCGGTTCCGGATGTAATCTCCGTGATCCACGGTGCTGGTGGTTTTGCCGTGGTAGCGCATCCTGGAAAGCTCACCAATCCTGATTATGTGGAAGAATTCATCACTTTTGGCCTGGATGGTATAGAGGTCTGGCACCCGGATCACTATCAATATCAAGTGAATGAATTCATCGACATCGCGCAGAATAACGGTCTGTATATGACCGCAGGCAGCGACTTTCATGGAGAAAACAAAGATTCAGTGCTCTATGACAATGTTCCTGCGTCCGAGCTAATCCTGGAAAGCGTGCGTAAGCTGTATCAGGAATATAAATGCAGAAACCGCTAAAGATTAATTATATTCAGGACAGCATTCCTGTGGTGTACCGCTATCACCAAGGCGCGAAATGGTTTGTAATTCTGCTTTCCTTTCTGATGGTGGTTTACAGCCTTTATTTTATGCTGAATTTTGTGCATGCCGAGACCCCCATCTTTTTCAAACTGATGCCTCTTTTCATCTGTTTTATGGGTCTGGAATCGATCTTGCGCAAAGTCACCAGTCTCAATAGCGTTACCTTTATGCCCGATCATCTGAGACTGGGCTACATTGCCAAGCCGAAGCTCATTTTGCCCTACGACAGTATTCGGAGCATAGACCTCGTGAAAAAGATAACTATATATATTACATTATCATACCAGGACGAAAAGGGGGTAGAGCAGAAACTACGTACTCCCGCTTCTTTTCCACACACCCTGGAAATAATCTTTAATCTGGCCGAAATGGCCAAACAGGCCGTTATCCCCGAAAAAATGCAGGGAGTATTGGACTACCTGAAAGCGAGTGCAGATAATGAACTTTGATACCATCATAGATCGCAGAGGCAGCGGCTGTTTCAAATATGACGGCCTTAAACTGAGATATGGCAGAGACGATCTCATCCCTCTTTGGGTAGCTGATATGGATTTTGCCGTGGCCGAACCCATCCAGGCAGCCCTGGCCCAGAGGCTGAAACACCCCATCTTTGGTTACAACTTCATCGGCGATGACTTTTACGATGCGGTAAGGCATTGGCAAAAGACGCAATATGGCTGGGACACCAGCACATCTGAAATTATCATGATTCCCAGTTTGATGACCGCTCTGGCCTACACCATCCTTGCCTTGAGTGAACCAGGTGACAAGATCGTGATTCAGACTCCGGTTTACCCTCCCTTTCACAGCACGGTAAAGGAGCAGCATCGTGAACTCCTGACCAGCGCCTTGGTGAATATAGATGGTCATTACGAGATCAATTGGCCGGATTTTGAAGAGAAGATCAAACAGGCCAAGCTCTTCATCCTCTGCAATCCACACAATCCGGTGGGCAGAGTATTTACCCGGGAAGAGCTGGAGCGCATGAGCGATATCTGTGCCCGCTACAATGTGATCATTTTCAGCGATGAAATCCACGCTGATCTGGTTTATGCGCCGCACAAACACATTCCCATCGCCTCGATCAAGGCCGAACGGGTGATCTCAGCGATCTCTCCGGCCAAAAGCTTTAACGTAGCAGGCTTGGCCACCGGAGTGTTGATCCTCAAAGATAAGGAATTTATCCAAAAGATCAGCGAGATGAACATGAGTCTGCACACCTTTATGGGCAATGCTTTTGGTATCAGAGCGTTGATCGCAGCTTACACCCAGTCTGCCCCGTGGCTAGCTTCCGTGAAAGAGTATCTGACGGCCAATCGGGATTATCTGGTAGCCTTTTTGGCAGAGCATCTGCCCAAGGTGAAAATGAGCCCCTGCGAAGGCAGCTACCTGGCTTGGCTGGACTTTCGTGAGTACCAGCTCAGCGATGATGAACTGATGCAGATTTTGTGTGATAAAGCCGGTGTGGCTCTGAATCCGGGACCTAGCTTCGGCAGCGAAGGTTCTGGCTTTATGCGTCTAAATTTTGCCTGTCCACGCGCTGTCTTACATGAGGCCCTTGTCCGCATCAAAAAAAACTTTCAGGAAGTATAAATGACATTAGAACAAAGCATTATCCAGTTATATCAATCTCCCAAAAGAGACTACAATGCCCAGGACAATGCCGTCCTGGCCAGCTTTATAGAGGCCTTGAATGCCGGCCAAATCCGCGCCTGTGAGAAGACCCACGAGCTCTGGCAAGTAAATGCCTGGATCAAGATGGGCATTTTGCTGGGCTTCCGAATGGGCAGTTTGGTGGAGTATCCGATCTCAGAGACCAAGAGTTATTTCGAAAAAGATACCTTTCCCGAAAAGCGCTTTCGGCTCAGTGATGGTGTGCGGATCGTGCCGGGTGGCAGCTCTGTACGCATCGGAGCCTATATTGCCCCAGGTGTCACCATCATGCCTCCCTCTTATATCAATATCGGGGCTTGGGTGGATGCTGGTACGATGGTGGATTCCCACGCTTTGGTGGGCTCTTGTGCCCAGATAGGCAAAAGGGTGCATCTCTCTGCCGGAGCAATGATTGGCGGCGTCCTGGAGCCCATAGGTTCCCGTCCTGTCATCATCGAAGATGAAGCTTTCATCGGTGGCAATACCGGTATTTATGAAGGCATCATCATCGGCGAAAAAGCCGTGATCGCTTCCGGTACCGTGATCAACGGCTCCACTCCCATCTACGACAGCGTGCATGGGGTTTTTTTGCCTCGCGATAGCGGTGGCAGCTTCACTATTCCGCCCCGAGCTGTAGTGGTCCCAGGTTCCCGCAAACTCAAGCAAAATCCAGATTTTCAGGTATATTGCCCCATCATCATCAAATACCGTGATGCCAAGACCGATGCCGCGCTGACCCTTGAGGATGAACTCAGGCACATTTTAGACTGATAAATACCGCACCCAAAGCCATCACCCAATAAGGCAGATCCCAAAGAGGATATTATGACTACAATATTTTATGGCGGCCCCATATACGGCCATCCAGAGGCTCAAGCCGTCTTGGTGGCACATGACTCCATCTTCCACGTCGGAACTCTTGTAGAGTGCGAGAACCTGGCCACAGCGCCCATTGAAAAGATCAATCTACAGGACAAAATGCTCCTGCCAGCCTTCACCGATGCCCACACCCATTTTGTGGAATACGCCAAATCGCAACTTTTAGTAAATCTCCAAGGCACTTCTTCCATCTCCGAAATCGAGGACTATCTGCGTAAATACCGCGACAAGCTTTCCTGGAAAGCAGAGTGGATATTAGGCGGAGGCTGGGACCGCAATCTGCTCGAGCAACCCTTAGAGCTGAGTAAAGAGCTCTTGGATCGTGTTTTCCCCGATATCCCAGTGGCTCTGTTCAGTCGGGATTATCATGCCAAGCTTTTAAATAGCAAAGCCCTGCATATCGTAGGTATAGATGCCAATACCCCAGAACCAGAAGGTGGAAAGTTTGAACGTAGGCCCGATGGCAGCCTCAGTGGGGTGCTCTATGAAACCGCCACTGAAATGATAGATCCCTTCATCATACAACCCCCGGAGACCCAAGTGATAAATAGCATTCAGCTCGCGGTAAAAGACATCTACAAATGGGGACTCATCGGCTTTCACTCCATGGAGTACAAAGCAAGCAAAGATCTGCTTCTAAAGGCTCAAGCCCAGGGCTCCAAATTTCGCTTCTGCTGGCATTTTCAATCATCGGAATTGGATGAGATGATTGGTGGAGAAGCACGCAGCTACGAAGGCGATGAATTCTTCAAAGTGGGTGGACTAAAGCTCTTTGGTGATGGTGCCTTGGGCTCGTGTACTGCCGCTATGTTTGATCCCTACCCCCAAGAGGCGGATAACTATGGTATCCTGCGCTATCGTGATGAGGAGCTCTATCGCAGCATGGACAAAGCCGCCCAAGCTGGATTCGCCAGCACTATCCACGCCATCGGCGACCGCTGTGTACGCCAGGTTATAGACTGCACTCTGAAGCTAAACAAAAATCCCGAATACAAGGACCTTTTTCACCGCATCGAGCATGTGCAATCCATCCGCCATTGCGATATCCCGCTCCTAAAGCAAAGCGGCCTTTTTGCCAGCCTGCAACCGGTTCATATCGCCAATGACATTCCCATGATTCACAAAAGCTGGCCGCAGGTAGTCCATCAGGCTTATGCCTTTAAATCCATGCTTGAGGCCGGCATACCATACGCCTTTGGTTCGGATGCGCCTATTGAGACCATGAATCCCTTCCATGGCATCTACAGCGCCCTGCAAAGGCGTCACAAGGTTTTCCCTGATGGCGAAGCACTGAACGTTGGCGAGGCCATCACCGCTTCCCAAGCTATTGATGGATATTCTATTGGCGCAGCTATGGCTTCCTGCTCCGGACATATCCGTGGCAAAATCGAAAAAGGCTATCTGGCAGATCTCATCGTCATTGAAGACTATCGCTGCTTGCCAGATGAGTATTGGATCACCGCTGAGAGTCTGCTTACCATGATCGGTGGAGAGATCGTTTACCGAAACATATAGCTTAATGTTATTTATTAGCTTTGTTCTTATAATATCATATCAAATAATGATATAGATAGTATACATGTAAACTGACCTCAACAAAGGAGAGATGCAATGTCACTTGAAAAAACACCTGATGCCAAACCCTCTGCAAATGAAAGGATAGAACCGCTTTCCAAGACCTCTGGTAAGCTTATTATCGCGGTAGATCCGCGCATCGAACTGCTGGCCGTGATCCAGCATCTGGTCGGAAGTGATATGGTGCAAGCTGATAGCGAAGGTTATGCTGCCGCTGTGGATGCGTGGTTTGCAGATTATAAAAAGCATCCTGTCTTTGAAAGATACCTGGCTCTGGAGGCCAATGGCTTCTGCTATGACCTGGCTGTAAGCTGTTTTTTGCGCTTTGATGGTGTGCCCCTGATCAAACAAGTTTGCACTTGGGATAGCTCCATGGTCTTTATGAATGAAGAACGACTGACAGGCGTCTCTGAAGGCGGCTCGATAGAGGACTTCTATCGGGATGTGAATGATTTTGCGCTAAAGGGCAATTTTGCAGGCTTCTTCACTTCTCAAAGAGAGTTTTTAGCCAGAAAGATCAATGCTGTAGATTCCCTGTTGGCGAAGAAGCCTGACCTGATATCGCACTTGGTGGACTGGTATGGATACAGCCATGGCAGCTATACCTTTGTGCTGTCGCCACTCATAATAAATAACGGCTACGGCTTCCTGTTGGTTGATGAGCAAGGCAAAGCCTGTGTTTACTGTGTTACGGCTTTGGAATCGGATGAGATGTCGATAGAGTCTTTATACTATTTTGCCTTAATGCTCTTTCACGAAATATCCCACTCTTATGTCAATTCCCTGGTGGATGCCCATTATGACCAGTTCGCCTGTGCCAAAGCACTGTATGAGCCAATCAATAAAAAGATGGAAGCTCAAGCTTATGATTCCTGGTGGATAGCTGTCGCAGAGCACTTTGTCCGCGCTTCTGCAACACGGCTTTTAGAGCTTTATTTCCTGCCAGAAGAGCGTAGCAGCTCTCTTGAAAGCGAAATGAATCTGGGTTTCATCTACATAGATAATATCTATGCAGGCTTGTTGGAATATGAACAGGCCCGGCGTGAAACCGGGATCCGCTACGACGAATATTTCCCCCAGTTGGTAGAGAGCTTTGTACAGCTTGCCGAGGATCCCGAAACAGCTATCAGTGATCGGCTGGGCTTCAAGGGTCCACTTAATAGCGTCGCCATAGGCCAGATCGTGGCAATACATCCTGATCCCCAGCGTGTGGAAGGAGTAGAAGAGAACATTATGCCTATCATTGATTTCCTGGTGGAACGTTTGAAAGTAGAGGTCTACACAGACACACAGGCCTTGAAGCTAGACCTTAAGGACAAGAACATATATGTTTACGGTGCTTGGGGAACGAACATGTGGCTGGAAAAATATCTGGATCTGCTACCTTTCAAGATACTGCCAGACAGAGTGATTGCAGACAAAGAATATGCAGGTACCGATCTGCGAATCGCAGCTTGTCTGCCACATCCCCAGAATCCAGAGCTCGGCATGGCTGTTTATACTGGCCAAACCACTGCGAGCATGAAAGGCAGCAATGCTTTCTTCCATGGGCCAGAGGATTGGTATGTTACCGACACGAACCAGACTGTTCTGGGGAAAGGGAATTTTACCGGTAAAAACGCTGTCTGGAAATTCTGAATTCCTTCTGGCAGCATTCCAGCTTCATTTTTGATTGACAATCAGACAGGATATATTTAGATTGGTTTCAGAAAGGGGAAACTACAATGTTATATGAAAAGATGTCCGGTACCTTCATTATAATTATCGTGTTTATACTATGCTTGGCTCCATTGATGCTTACGGCATCTGCGACCAAACCCTTGGTTAATGAAAAGATAGAACCGCTTTCCAAGACCTGCGGCAAGCTGAGCATCACAGTTGATCCGCGCCTTGAACTGCTGGCCGTGATCCAATATCTGGCCGGAAGCGAGATGGTGATGGCGGATGGTGAAGGTTACTCTGACGCTGTAGAAGCGTGGTTTGCGGGTTTTCGGAAGCATCCTGTCTTGGATAGATACCGGGCTCTGGAAGGTAAAGGCTTCGGTTACGACCTACCCGTGAGTTGTTTTTTGCGCTTCGATGGAGTGCCTTTGGTCAATCAGGTTTGGAATTGGCAAGAATACATGGTTCCCATTAATGAAGAACGTTTGACACAAGTCTCTGAAGCCGGTTCCGTGGAAGACTTCTTCTGGGATGTGAACGATTTCGCCTTAAGGGGTGATTTTGCCGGCTTCTTTGCTTCCCAGAGAGATTTTTTCAGGGGAAAGATCAACGCTTTAGATTCTCTGCTCGTTCAAAAACCCGATATGGTAGCACATATGGTGAATTGGTATGGCTACAGTTTTTACAGCTACGCTATTGCGCTGTCTCCACTCATGAACTCACATTTCTACGGCCCTGCGCTGGTCGATATGCAGGGGAATACCTCCGTACACTGTGTTGGGGCATTGGATAAAGACGGCCTGTCCGCAGGTACTCAATACCAGTTGGCTCGCTTATTCTTTCATGAAATATCCCACTCCTATATTAATTCTCTGGTGGATGCCCATTATTATCAGTTTGCCCGTGCCGAACTGCTGTTCGAACCAATTAAAGGAAAGATGGAAGCTCAGGCCTATGGTAGCTGGTGGACAGCTGTCGTGGAGCATTTTGTCCAAAGCTCGGAGGTTCGGCTTCTGCAGCTTTATTTCCCGCCGGAAGAATATAGCCCTTCGCTTGACCGCCTGACTAGCAATGGCTTTATTTACGCGGACAATATTTATGCAGGATTACTGGAATATGAACAAGCCCGGCGTGAAAACGGGATCCGCTATGACGAATATTTCGCCCAACTGGTAGAAAATTTTGTAAGGCTTGCCGATGATCCCGAAGCAGCCATCGGTGACAAGCTGCTTTTCAAAGGGCCGATGCATGGCGTCGGAAAGAGCCCATGCGTTGTAATATACCCTGATCCTCAGCGTGTAGATGGTGTAGAGGAGAACATCATGCCGACCGTAGATTTCCTGGTCGAAATCTTGAACGCAGAGGCATATACCGATACCGATGCCTTGGAGTTGGACCTGAGGAATGAGAATATATATGTTTATGGCGCCTGGGGAACGAACATGTGGCTGGAAAAGTATCTGGATCTTCTGCCGTTCAAGATCTTGCCAGATAAGGTGATTGCAGACAAAGATTATGCAGGTACCGGCCTACGAGTGGCGGCTTGTCTGCCACATCCCCAGAATCCGGAGCTTGGCATGGCTGTTTATACTGCCCAGACCACAGCGGGCATGAAAGGCAGCAATGCTTTTTCCCATGGAGCGGAGGATTGGTATGTTACCGATTCGGATCTGAGCATACTGGGGCAGGGATTTTTTACCGATAAAAACGACATCTGGAAATTCTGAATACCCTGTGATGTGGGTAGGTCATTTCTTGCAGCGCCCAGGCGCATAATATATGCTCAAGATGACGTGGAGATAAGAGGATTATTCCCTGGTATCTCCACGGTATCTCTACTGTATGCCTCCTGCAACAAGGTTGATAAAGCTGTCTTTCGAAGAAAAACAACCAAGCTA
>JAJBAW010000079.1 GCA_020532545.1 Candidatus Cloacimonadota bacterium
CTCATTTATTCTCCTTGTCCTACCAGCTACTTCTGGTGATTCCGGGGATAGCCCCCTCGGCGGCATATTTGCGGAAGCAGAGACGGCACATGCCAAAGTGGCGCATATAAGCGCGCGGGCGTCCGCAAATCTTGCAACGGTTGTACTTGCGTACTTTGAACTTGGGAGTTCTTTGTTGCTTGATAATCATTGATTTTTTGGCCACAATATCTCCTTATTCTGCTCTGGCGAACGGCATGCCCAGTTCTTTCAGAAGCTGCAGGCATTCCTCGTCCGTGTGAGCGGTGGTTACGATGGTGATGTTCATACCGCGGACGGCATCCACCTTGTCATATTCGATCTCGGGGAAAACGGTCTGATCTTTGAGGCCAAAGGAGAAATTCCCTCTACCGTCAAAAGAACTCGTTTTGATACCACGAAAGTCGCGAATTCTGGGGATCGTGATGGAGATGAGACGATCGTAAAATTCGTACATCACTTCATCACGCAAGGTAACTTTGCAGCCAATCGGCATGCCCTGACGCAGCTTGAAATTCGATATGGATTTGCTAGCTTTGGTGATTAGAGGCTTACGGCCGGTAATCTGCTGCATATCCTTTACTGCGCTATCCAGGAACGCCTTATTCTGAGTGGCTTCACCCACGCCCATGCTGATCACGATCTTGGCCAGTTTGGGAACCTGATGCAGGTTCTTGTAGCCAAAGTGTTTGCTAAGGGCAGGGATTACCTGGGTTTTGTATTTTTCTTTGAGTCGGTTCATTTACATACGCTCCTTGTTTACAGCTCGTCACCGGATTTGTGACAAACGCGCACCCGACGTCCATCCTGGATCTTGATCTTGGGTTTGGACACCGTGTTCAGTTTCTCATTGAAGAGCATCACATTGGAGGCATGAACTGGCGCTTCCATGGTGATGATCCCGCCTTGCGGGTTGCTTTGAGAAGGTTTGGCGTGCTTTTTAATCATGTTTACTTTTTCCACGATCACTCTACCGGTCTTGGGAAAGGCTCTGAGCACATGCCCTTTTCTGCCTTTATCTTCACCGGAGATGACGATCACGAGATCACCTTTTTTCAGGTTTAATTTCTTTTCCACACTTCCTCCTACAAGACTTCCGGAGCAAGAGAGACGATCTTCATGTATCCGGCTTCACGCAATTCGCGCGCCACTGGACCAAAGATACGGGTTCCCTTGGGCTCATGTTTTTCATCGATTACTACAGCGGCGTTGTCTGAAAAACGGATATAGGATCCGTCCGGGCGGCGTACTTCTTTCGCAGTACGTACGATCACGGCTCTTTCCACAGCGCTTTTCTTGACTTTGCCGCCTGGGGAGGCGGATTTGATGGCGACAACTATGACGTCTCCTAAGGAGGCGTACTTGCGCTTGGAGCCACCAAGCACTTTAATGCACTGGGCTTTTTTGGCGCCAGAGTTATCGGCGATATTCAATACTGTTTCTACTTGAATCATTCCTGCCCCTTATTTGGTTCTCTCTACAATCTTGTGTAGAGACCAGCGTTTACGGGCACTCATGGGGCGGGATTCGCAGATTTCTACGGTATCGCCTTCATGAGCTTCGTTGTTTTCATCGTGCGCCATGAACTTTTTGTGACGGCGTACGGTCTTTTTATATAATGGATGGATGTACTGGCGTTGAACGAGTACCACGATGGTTTTGTCGTTCTTATCGGAAACCACTACACCCTGTTTGATCATTTTACGTGCGTCTTCCACTTTCACCTCAAGCCTTTAGCTCTTTTTCTTTCATAATGGTATTGATCCGGGCTATCTCGCGTCTGGCGATGCGGATCCGATCGGTGCGGTCGAGCAAGTTTCTGGCTTTTTGAAAGCGCAGATTAAAGAGCTCGATGCGGAGTTCTTCGATTCTTGCCAGCATTTCGTGGACACTAAGGTCACGGAGTTCTTCAGTCTTCATATCTCCAATCCTTCACGCGCCACAAGGCGGGTTCTGATCGGCAGCTTGTGTGCAGCAAGGCGCAAAGCTTCTTTGGCATCCTTGAGATCCACACCTTCGATTTCGAATAAGACCCGACCGGGGCGAACTACGGCCACCCAATATTCCGGGGCGCCTTTGCCTTTACCCATACGGGTTTCGGCTGGTTTACTGGTGATGGGTTTGTCCGGGAATATCCGGATCCAAACCTTACCCAAACGCTTCATGTGACGTGTAATAGCGATACGAGCAGCTTCGATCTGGCGGCTGGAAATGAACGCATCTTCCAATGCGATCAAACCATAATCTCCGAAATCGACGTTGCATCCTGTCCAGGAAAGACCATTGCGTCTGCCCTTACTCACCTTGCGATGTTTTACTTTTTTAGGTGCTAACACTTATCTCTCCTTAGTTCAGTATATCGCCTTTGTAGATCCATACCTTGATCCCGATGACACCGTATGTGGTACTTGCTTCCACATGGGCGTAGTCGATGTCGGCTCTCAGGGTATGAAGCGGGGTGCGACCTTGTTTGTAACGCTCGGTACGGGCGATTTCGGCGCCACCAAGACGACCGGAAACCTGTACTTTCACGCCGAGAGCATTATCTCTCATCACATTGCGAATGGCCATTTTCATTGCCCGACGGAAGGACACGCGTTCTTCCAATTGACGGGCGATTTCTTTACCGACCAAGCGGGCATCAAGCCACATCTTGTCGATTTGCTCAATGTTTATCGATACAGCGATCGGTGTAGAGCGATTCTTGTTTATCAGTATGTTCAGCTCGCCGCGCAGCTTATCAATATCCTCACCTTTTTTGCCGATAACCAGGCCCGGACGGGCTGTATGGATATCGATCACGATAGAATTGGTCTTGCGGTAAATCTTTACCTTTGAGACCATCTTTTCGGCAAGGCGTTTGTGGATATAGCTGCGGACCTTAATGTCTTCCAGCAAGGAATCCATATAGGATGAGCCTTGAGCAAACCAAATAGAATCGGTTTCTTTGTTAACACCGATACGAAACAGAACTGGGTTTATTTTTTGTCCCAAGGTATTCCTCCTATTCTAAAGTCTGGATTTCCAGGAAGATATGACAGGTCGGTTTCCTGATCTCAAATGCTCTTCCTTGAGCTCTGGGCATGAAACGTTTCATTTGGGGACCTTCATCGGCCATAGCCTGGCTTACAAAAACCTTAGTCAAATCTAACTTAGGATCTTTTTGCCGGGCGTTTGCCACTGCAGATTCCAACACTTTATAAATAATGCCGGCCGCTCTACGCTGTGAGAAACGCAGAATATTAGTTGCTTCACTCACAGGTTTGTAACGGATGGTATCCAACACAAGTCTTGCTTTACGGGCAGATCCACGGACGAAACGTACTTTTGCTTTCGCTTCCATCTTCTTATCTCCCCACTACCTTTTTCTTCTTCTCTTTATGGCCACGGTAAGTACGAGTAGGTGAAAATTCACCTAATTTGTGTCCTACCATGTTCTCTGTAACGTACACGGGTACGAACTTATGCCCGTTGTGCACAGAGAAAGTATGGCCGATAAAGTCTGGTGTAATCACCGAACGGCGACTCCAGGTCTTGATCACGCTTTTTTTGCTCTCAGTATTGAGGACTTCTACTTTCTTCATCAGGTGATCGTCAACGAATGGGCCTTTTTTAATTGAACGTGACATTAATCATTATCCTCACACTATCTCTTTTTGACCGCTTTCACGATATACTTATCGGAATACTTGCGGGTTTTGCGGGTTTTTCCGCCCTTGGCAAGTTTGCCCCAGGGGGATACAGGATGTCTGCCACCGGATGATTTACCTTCACCGCCACCCATTGGGTGATCTACTGGGTTCATCACTACTCCACGCACGGTGGGACGGATGCCCAACCAGCGTGTACGACCGGCTTTACCAATTTTGATCAGAGAGTGATCTCCATTGCTTACCTGGCCTATTGTGGCAATGCATTCTTTACGGATAAGGTGCACATCGTTTGACGGCATCTTTACATGAACGTAGTCGCCATCTTTGGCCACTACCTGAGCATAAGTTCCGGCACTACGGGCGATTTGACCGCCGCGGCCTTTCTTGAGCTCGATATTGTGGATTACGCTACCCAAAGGAATGCGATCCAAGGGGAGTGCATTTCCTACAGTTACTTCAGCTTCGGGTGAGCTCATGACCTTGGTGCCGACCAGTAATCCTTCCGGAGCCAGGATATAGCGCTTTTCACCATCTACATAGTGCAAGAGCGCGATGCGGGCTGTACGGTTCGGATCGTATTCGATCGTGGCTACTTTGGCCGGGATTCCGATCTTATCGCGTTTGAAATCGATGATACGATAGTGACGCTTGGTTCCTCCACCACGATGGCGGCAGGTGATGCGTCCACGATTGTTGCGTCCACCGGTTCTCGGATTGGGCTTGATCAGAGATTTTTCCGGTTTGTCCGTAGTGATCTCATCAAATGTATAACCCGTGCGATAGCGGAGGGACGGAGTAGTTGGTTTGTAATGTTTTATTGCCATGTCTTATACCTCAAAATCGGCGATTCTGTCGCCTTCGCGTAGGGTTACGATCGCTTTTTTCCAATCCGGGCGTTTACCGTTGTATTTGCCCAGGCGCTTTGGCTTTCCCATCATACGGATGGTATTTACGCCCAGGACCTTTACGGCAAAAACCAGTTCGATAGCTTTGGCGATCTCAATCTTATTAGCATTTATAGATACCTTAAAGGTATACGTGTTTGTGGCTGCCATTTGTTCACTGCTTTTTTCAGTGATAATGGGGGCGATGATGATATTCCGCGGATGTATCATTTGCTGAATACCTCCTCTACTTTTTTCAGAGCTTCATCGCTAAGGATGATGTAGCTGCTCTTCAGCACCTGATAAGCGTTCAGGGAATCTGCCCGGTCTGTCACTACATCAGGTAAATTGTTGAAGCTTCTGACGGTGGGAAGATGATGCCCTTCGGTCACCAAAAGCACGCGTCCCCTTTCTGGGCTCACTTTGCTGAGGATCTCTTTGGCCTGTTTGGTGCTGGCTTGGTCGAATTTCAGGTTCTCGATCACAAAGATGCGTCCTTCACGGGCACGGTCTGTGAGCGCGACCTTGAGAGCCATACGTTTTTTGGTGCGCGGAATTGGGCGATACCAATCCTTGGGGAACATGGGGAAGGCGCGACCACCACCCACCCGGATAGGTGAACGGCGGGAACCCACACGGGCGTTACCGGTGCCTTTCTGTTTGAAAAGCTTGCGGGTACTTCCCTGAGTCATGGCTCTGTTCTTTTTTTGCACTGTGCCTTGACGTTGATTGCCAAGATACATGGTAATCACTTCGTGCAAAAGTATTTTGGGAGAATTTACGTCGACGTCAAATACGGAAAGGGGAAGCTCCACCTCACCGATCAGCTCGCCTTGTATGTTGAATTTCTTTGCTTTTACCATTACATTTCCCCTTAATATTCCTTACGGATGATGACCAAGGAATTGCGATGGCCGGGGACGGCACCCTTTACCATGACCAGATTCCGCTCGGTATCCACTTTTACCACGGTCAAATGACGTGTGGTTTTGTTGAAATTACCGTGCTGCCCTGCCATCTTAGTACCTTTAAATACGCGGGAAGGCTGAGCACACTGACCGATAGAACCACCGCCACGGAAGGTCTCATGCGAACCGTGTGTAGCGATAAAGCCACCGAAATTGTGACGTTTCATCACACCGGTGAAGCCACATCCTTTGGATCTGGCGCTTACGCTCACGGATTCGCCTGTGCCAAATAAATCGGCTTTCAGCTCGTCGCCGGAATTGTAAGCATCAAACGGCTGACCGAGGCTGGGGCGAAATTCTCTTACATGACGGAAGTTAGGACTGCCGTTCTTTTTAAAATGTCCCAGCATGGGTTTCGAGACTTTCTTTTCAGGAATCTCTTCATAGCCCACCTGGACTGCTTCATAACCATTGTCTGCGATTGTGCGTTTGCAGATTATTTTGCAGGGACCGGCCTGGATCACAGTAACTGGGATCACTTTGCCTGTCTCGTCAAAAATCTGCGTCATACCTATTTTCTTTCCGATAAGTCCGATCATGCTTAGCTCCTGGTATTTGCCTTGATCTCTACATGCACACCGGCCGGCAAACTCAGCTTTTTGAGAGCATTAGTTGTCTGCTGGGTCGGGTTCATAATATCGACCAAACGTTTGTGAACCAACATCTGGAATTGGTCTTGCGATTTCTTGTCGGCATGAGGTGAACGTAAAACCGTATATATTGTACGATCTGTGGGAAGCGGGATCGGCCCAATAACCTTGGCACCAGTGCTCCGTGTGCTTTTCACTATTTCCGCGACAGATTGATCCAATAAACGATGGTCATAAGCTTTCAACTTAATCCGAATTCGATTTTCCTGTTTACTCACTGGAACCTCCATTATTCGGGCTTTCCCCACCTGAATTGCACACTGAGAACTGCATGCAGCTCCGCTGAGCTATCTGATGGATATGCCATTGTCTTTTTCTAAAATTATGTCGGCTACCGTTTACACGGCTGCCACCACGATACTCACCTGGAGTATCCTGATAGTAGGATATCATTATTCCTCCTAAAGAACTATAAGCCCCTGCAATATTTGGGACTTGTGCTTCGCACCTTGGTGCTTTTTTGCTATATTCATGCATGAGAATTTATCTAGGCTAATCTGTCAAATGATTTCTTTATTTTATTTGCACTTTTACCTTTAGGAATGTTCGAATCTGATAAGGACTTAGAGAATGTGAGGCCGCAAAAAGCTGAGGGCGCACTGGTGCTTTGGACTTGCTGATAACATGCCTTCGACTTGGGTAGTGATTTAAAATTCGCATCTTATGGTGCTTTCAAATCTTCTACAATATTTAATCCAATAATGCTTGCACATCACTGAATATACGAGCATAGTTATTTCATAAATTTACGGTAAATAAACCTGATCTTTTCGCTTTCCTCAACTGACTTCTGAGTCCAATTTTTCTCAGTTCCCTCATCAAGCAATATATCAAATTGTGCTTGTGTTAAGTTATGCTTTTTCATATAATAACGTATTAGCTTATTCCGGACTGATTCTTCTTCTGCAAGGTATTTGTTTCTATTACTGTCATTTTGCATGAAGGTTATCTGCTCATTTACGCTCATTGGATGCTTGTCTTCCATGATCAAAGATGCTTCATAATAATAATCAGAAACATCGTAATACATCTTTTCTCGGAGCGGATCATTAACTCCAGCAATATTAGCTTTCTTTAATGTCCCATCAGCCAAATTTACTTCATCATAAGTGATAATCGGAGTAGTCTTTTGAAACTCATTCAATTGCAGCATGCCTACCCATTGCTCACCTCTCTCATACCTTAGTGAATCGGTATAAGCATATACATAGATTAGATATTTCTTACTATTGGGGGCACTGACTTTTTTATTCATGTGATGAATTAACAAAGCTTTGAGTTCCTGCCGCTTGATGTCTTTGCCCACCATCAAGGATACGAAGTACTTTACAGAAACTGGCGTTATGTCCTCAACCACATTGATTACCCGGTGGGCTGCAAGCTTAGGGCTGGAGGTGCTTTCTTTTTTATTTCCAGGTGAATTGATGGCAATCGCCATGATCAGCAAAAAGGGGATTATTACAGCTAAGCAACCAAATACCTGCTTATTAGAAGTAGTTTCTTTCAGACGCTTCATTTCATCCGCAGGAATTGTTAGTTGGCAATGATTACAAATCCCGGATTGGTTGCTGATCCGTTTCTTGCAATTTGGGCATTGTACGCTTTCGAATAATGGCGGATGGTCGATTTTGTATTTGCGCATACCTTCTTTGCTAAGATCCTGGTTGCAGTATTTACATATAATAGATTGTTTGTGGATCACCCTTTTACAAACAGGGCAATTCATGGTTTCACCAAGCTTCGGATGATCAAGCTTATAATTCCTAATGATTTCATCAGTAATATGGATTCCGCATTTGGGGCACGCAGCCGTTTTTTCGCTGAACATTCTTTTACATTCCGGACATTTAATCATTCCCATTACTACTCCTTTCTCATTTCAATCCATTTTTCCACTACTTATCATATTCAACACTTACTGTCAACCTCAAATTCTGTTGCATCTCTATGCATCCGTATTTGTGAGAATACAAGGCAGTCCTTTCAGCAGTGGTTCAGAGAAGACATTACTGAAGTCATGTTTCATTAAACTACCTTTATATTCCTAAACAATTTTACTATGCTGTGTTTCATACAAATCACCTGCTTGTAGTTACAAGCAATTCGATTTTGCCATTAACAAGCTAAGCTAAATATTTGTCAAGGACTAAATCACCAGGCATTCTCCCATTTTTAACACATTTTTTATCAAAGCCTTATTATGATCGTCTTGGCTTCTTATCTGAAATATCGTCCTTACAACAGGATTCAATTCCTTGTTTTGCTATCGTTTGCTATCTATAAATTCGTCCCTTGGACTTGTTTTTCGTGTTTTTTCAATCAGTTTTTGAATCTTTCTCCCTTTCTTTGGAGCATTGATCATATCTTTATTAACCCTTAATCTAGCGTTAATTATTAACGCTAGATTAAGGGTTGATTATGGTGTGGTAGACTGGCCATAACAGGCAAGGAGCCATGTATATCCCAATATTTTTTCGACATGCAGACACGCCACGAAACGCCTGATTATGACCTAGTCTTGGTTTGTTATCTGAACTTGACTGAAAACACATTTTCGCTACGGACCATGAAAGGCGTTGGAGTTCAATCCGGCTTCGATTATTTCAGTGTTGGCGTTAATATCAGGCCGGAATGGACTTCAACAGCCGTAGGCAACGTTTCTCATTGCTATATCCGCTTGAAGTCCAAGACTCACAGCTTTCATGTAAAATATCGTCCCTTTCGTTTTGATAGGGTATTGAACCGATATTATTGGCCTTTATGCGCAAATTCACAAATCGAATAAACAGACATGGATAAGAGCTAAGAGGCTATCTTCATAGGCATGATAGATATGATATATAGATATTTTGGGGGAATGCCTGCTAAATCACGCTCACACCCCCGCGTTATAAAAACAGGTTAAGATCAACTGTTGATTTCCCTGCCATCTGCCCTTGCCTGGTTGGATGTGAATAAAGAAAGAATCTGTAGTGCGACAGCCAGATCAAAAAGACAAGTCAAAACAGGAGCATGGTATTTCGCAGAAACGGCGTTCTGCGCTACGAAAAAACCCCGGCCGAAACCGGGGTTTTGTATGTCATTAAGGCAGATAGTCTGCCGGTACGTTTATTCCATCAGCATCATTTTGCGAGTGCTGCTGTATTTGCCAGCGGTGAAGCGATAGAGGTAGAGACCGCTGGAGAGCGGATTACCCTTGTCGTCACGGCCGTTGAATACTACGCGGTAAGCTCCCGCAGCTTGATCTGTATTCACCAGACTACGTACCAATTGGCCTTTCACGTTGTACACGTCGAGGCGTACATTGGAGGCATCCTTGAGCTCGTAGCGAATGGTGGTGGTCGGATTGAAGGGGTTCGGGTAGTTGCCATTCAGGGCAGTTGCGGTAATGGCTATGATCTCATCTTCATTTGAGACATAGTTCATATCGAAGTTTACTGTGGTATTTTGATTTGCTGTCACAGTGATGTTATCGTGCGTCAGGGGATCGAAGGTGCCGAATGAAGCGGTCACGGAATAGGTCCCGATAGGCACGCTCATGCTATAGGTACCAGCGGTGCTTGAGGTGGCAGTAAATCCACCTGTTGCAGTGATGGTGGCCCCAGCAAGAGGCAGGCCGTTTGCTTTTGTCACTGTACCCACGATGTTGCCATTCATCACGATTTTTGCCAGAGCATTGGAGAAGGCTGGTTCAGACATCGCACCACCGGAATACATGGCTTTTACAGCCCATTTGTAAGTATCGTAGGGGAGCGTGTCCCATTCAGCATCCACATAAGTCTGAGCAGTGATTGCGGCAGGGGTAAGGCTTGTCCAGTTAGCTTCATTGTCCTGATCAGCAGCCAGCAGGCGATACACCTTGTAACCGGTGAGGGCGCGGGTGCTGTTTCTGGGAGCAGGATTCACTAAGGTCTTCACAGGACTGGGGATGCCTGCAATGCGCTGTTCGAGGGGGCCCATTTTGTAGGCAGGAACATCAGAAGCGCTGCTTTGCTTGGCATCAGACACAGTGCGGATACGGGTGTCGCCCACGTAGAAATCGTCCACCATAAAGATGAAGCGATCATTGGATACACACTGGATTCCTACATAGATTTGTTGGCCGGCATAAGCACTGAGGTCATAAACAAACTCAGTCCAGACCAGAGGCGCTTGCACACTTGCAGCACCACTGATGATGGTGAAGTTAGCCGGTGCTGTACCGGTGGTAGAAACGCCTACCTTGAATTGTTCCAGACCATAATCTGGATGGAAGGTTCTGCCCCAGAAGCTTACCTGACCGCCACCCATAACTTGTGGCGTAATCAGCCAATCATTATTGGGAGGAGTCGTGGC
>JAJBAW010000080.1 GCA_020532545.1 Candidatus Cloacimonadota bacterium
TTTATGGTGCTGGAGTGGAAGCTGTCAAGCTTACCATAAACGACAATGAATTCATGAGATTCTACAAACAGAGCTTTACCGAATTGGCTTTCTATGAAGTCAATATAGACGGCAAAAAGCATCACACCATTCTTCAAGACAAACAAATTCATCCAGTGAACAGAAACTTTCTGCATCTGGATTTTCTGGTCTTGGACAAGGATAGCGTCCGGGAATTTGATATTCCTGTACAATATGTTGGCGAACCTGCTGCCCTCAAAGAAGGTGGCTTTATGGACATCATCCAACGTAGCGTAAAAGTGATCTGCAAGCCTGCAGACATTCCTGAAGGCTTGAAGCTGGATGTTTCGAACCTGCAAATTGGCGAAACCTTGCATATTGGCAATCTTCAAAAAGGTGCTTGGGACTACAAAGATGGCGACGATGTCGCTATGGTCGTGATGCACGCCAAAGCCGCTGAAGAAGTGGTTGAGGAAGAAGAAGGCGAAGAAGGCGAAGAGACTGAAGCCGGCACCGAAGAAGAGACTCACACTAAAGAATAAGCCCTTTTATGAGATTGATTTTGGCTTTGGGCAACCACACACCGCGCTATCAGAATACCAGGCACAATATCGGTTTTATTTGCCTGGATCGCTGGGCAAGCTCGCACAAGCTGGGCTTTAGCAGCGATGATCTATATGATTATCTGATCTTTAAGCAGACGGTGGCGATCAAGCCCAAAACCTTTATGAATCTTTCCGGCAAGGCCTTAAAAGCTGCTCTCTTAAGATGGAAAATCAGTGAGAGCCTCATAGTTCATGATGACATCGAGCTTCCCAGTACCCAATTGCGTATTCGCAGCGGGGGAGGGGATGCCGGTCACAATGGCCTCAAATCTTGTTTTGAAGTGATGCCGCCCAGTGAGCTAAAGCGCATTCGGATAGGTATCGGCAGATCAAGTCAGCTTCCCGCTGATAAATATGTACTGCAAGATTTTGAAGCTGAAGAACTGGAAAGTTATGCTGAATCCCTGAAGCTGGTATGCGGATTTTTGGATACCTATGCTGCCACGGACTTCAAGCAAATGTTAAATGATTATAGTAAATGGAAAAAATCCTATTCCGGTGGCAAAGCTGCCGGAATCACAAGTCCAAAGGAGGAACAAGGATGATTAAAGATTACGAACTAATGATGATGTACACCCCAAAGCTTACGAGCGATGAAGCTGATGCGGCCAATGAGGCCACGCTGAACCTGCTCCGCGAAGCTGGTGCCGAGATCATTAAAACCGATCCCTGGGGAAAAAGGATACTCGCTTATCCTATCGAAAAACTCACGGAATCTTATTACTACGTGAACTACTTGAGAATGGACAGCCTTGCCGTAAAAGGCATGAAAAACCTGTTCAACATTAACGAAAAAATCATGCGCCACATGTTTGTCGCGCGCGACGAGAAGTAGGAGAAATCATGGCAGATCTAAAATTACCCCGCCTTAACAGATTCATTGCCAGTGGCAGAATCGGCAATGATCTTGAACTGAAGTTTACCCCTAAAGGAACTCCCGTTATTCGCGTAGTTCTCGCAGTTGACAGAGTTTACAAAGATGAAAGTGACCAATGGCAAACTGTTACCAGTTGGATAGATTGCGTCGCCTGGAGCAAAACCGCAGAAATGATATCCAATCAAGCAAAGAAGGGCAGTGCTCTGCTCATCGAAGGTCGCCTTGATACCAGAAATTGGACAGACACAAACAACGTAAACCGTAAAAGCACTGAAGTGAACATCGACACGGTTCATTTCCTGGAATGGAAGCCTCGTGATGGCCAGGAAACCGGTTCTGTGAATGAACCCCCAATGCCTCAGGACGAGGGAGCTCCCAATGCAAATACCACAAACGACGACGTACCATTTTAGGAGATATAAATGAGTTTTAACGATAGAAGAAAAAAGTACACCCGCAGAAAGTATTGTAAATTCTGCGCCAATAAAGACATTGTGATAGACTACAAAAACATCGACCTGATGCGCCAATTCACCTCAGACGTGGGCAAGATCGAAGCAGCTCGTCTCACTGGTACCTGCGCCAAACATCAGCGCAAGATATCCAATGAGATCAAACGCGCCCGCCAGATGGCCCTGATCGCTTACGTAGTCGAATAAATAATGTTCTTTCTGTCCTTTTTGAGCGGAGCTTTATCTACCATAAGTCCTTTTCTCGGAATGATATTGGTCATGTACTTCTGTGCCAAGACTCTGGGTCCGGCGATCGTCTCACCACAACGCGCCCTTACTGCGTTTTTTGTGATGCCGCTGGTAAGCCTGGTTTTCAATGGAAGTAGTTCCGGCGCCCCTTTGATGGTACTTGATGCCATTATCGGGGTCGGAGCAGTGGCCTATACCTTTTTGATTGTCTTAAGGCGCAGCCAATACCTCGGCCAGGCTTTTTTGGCCGCGGCATTGGTGATAATGCTCTATTCTGTAGCCAGGATGCTGCTTTTTGGCAGCGTGCTGCAGCAGAGCTTCAATGAAGGCATAATTCTTATGCAGGATCAGATGCCAGCACTGTTTGATGCTGAATACATGGAACTTGCCAGAAGACTTTGGACCATGATTCTACCCGCTTTTTGGGGAGTCGGCCAAATCTTTGCGCTTTTGATCGGTTTTATGATCTTTCACAAAACCATCAAAGTTCCCTTCAAACCCGCTGATATGAAGTTCCCTGTGATCTTCAACCTGCTGATCCTGGCCATCCTGCCGCTTTATTTCTTTGAAGCCGGCAGAGATCTGTTTATTAATTCTTTGATTCTGCTTTGCACGGTTCCGCTCATTCAGGGATTTTTCTCGGTCTGGGCAGGAATCTCGAAAGTAGTCTCAAACATTGCTATAAAAAGCATCATCATGGTTTTTATCTTGATTTATGCTTTTGTCCCACTCACCCTGATCGGTTTTGCCGATGGGTGGATGAATTTTTGCAACACCAAACGTGGAGGAAATACCGCATGAAAGTTATAATGCTCGAAAACATAGAAAAATTGGGCAATAAAGGCGAAGTAGTAAACGTGAAAAGAGGCTATGCCAGAAACTATCTGGTGCCTCGTGCTATCGCACTTTATGCCACACCTGTAAATATGAAAAAACTGAGTTCGATTCAAGCCGAAAGCAAAGCTGATGAAGAAAAGAAGCTGATCGAATTAAAAAACCTTGCCGAAAAAATAGCTTCTGCAAAACTGACATTCGTCCGCAAAGTAGACGAACATGGCACTATGTTTGGCTCAGTTTCTGATAATGATATCGTGATCGCTCTCAAAGAGAAGAACATCGATATCCTGCGCTCGCATGTTCAAATGGAGCAGCATATCAAGGAATTGGGACAACATACTCTGCAGGTCAGACTGCACAAAGATATAGTAGCTTATCTGAGCTTTGTGGTCGCAGCCGAAGCAAAAGCTGAAGCCGAAGTCAAAGCCGAAATCGAACCCGAGCCCGAAGCAGAAGCCCTGCCTGAGGCAGAGGTCGAGGCCGAAACGGAAACCAAAGCCGAAGTAGAAGCAGAATAAGATCCGGGAGGTTCCCATGAAAGATACGTTCTTTAAGATCAAGCAAATAGCCGGGCTGGTAGTATTCATTGCGGTACTATCCATAATGGGTATGATCACTGGCAAGCCTGTGATGATGTTGGCTTATGCTGGCTTTTTCTTGCTGATGAGTCTAATCGTGTATCTCACTCTTAAAAATCATCAACGTCACTTTGAAGTGATCTCAAAACCGCAGAAGACAGTGAAGACTATCATGGCAGCGGCCCTCATGTTGCTCGCCATCATAGCTCCAGTGTTGATAGCCTTGCGTTCCAATGTGATCAATCTACCCGCCAGCCTCACCGTAGGTGCGGTCGTGGGCATTATGCTTGGGGTTACCCTTGTATTCATCGCTCTGGTTTTGCTCACGGTTTATATGATCAACATCAAAGGCCACACTGTGGCAAATCGCGCTATCGGGTATGCTAGCTTCGTAGTAGCAGCTATATTGCCCGGCGCACTGATGTCCACTGTGGATCGCAGCACCATGGGTATGGGTTCCGTTTATTACGTAGCCATGGCTGTGCTGATCCTGGCTTACAACGCCAGAAGTCTATTCTGTTATCAGGATTAAAACCCTAAGTATACGGGGAGTACTGTTACTGGATGTATCCGGTGGTACTCCCTTTAATTTATGAAGGACTTCCTGCGAGCAGACAATAGATTCCAGAGCGTGATCTACCGCTTGGGCGGGGAGAGACACCAGCGCTTTATCCGGGTCTATCTGGCCTGGAAGCAACTGGTGGGAGACCTTTTGTCTGAACGCTCTCATCCGGTTAAGTTAGATAATGATGTGCTCTTCGTGGGCGTGCAAAATAGCGCCTGGATGCAGGAATTGATCTTGCTCAAAGCCGATATTATCAAGAATTACAAAAGTCAATTTGGTGAAGATCTGCAAGATATCATCTTCACCATCCGAACTGGGAGGAAAAGGAAAACATGAACACTCTTATCGCTGCATCCGTGCTTTCGGCGGATTTTTCCCGTCTCGCAGAAGAGATTCTGCGGCTGAAGGCTGCCGATATCATCCATCTGGATTTGATGGATGGCCACTTTGTGCCCAATCTCAGCTTCGGCTACCCGCTGGTATCCTGCATCCGGGGTCTCACCAAGCAGCCTCTGGACGCCCATCTCATGGTCACAAATCCCCAGGATTATGTGGATAATCTGGCAGCCCTGGGCGTAGGCTGGATCTCTTTTCATCAGGAAACCGTGTATCACAGCCACCGCCTCATCCAGCAGATCAAAGCTCATGGCATCAAAGCCGGCATCGCGCTGAATCCGGCCACTCCCATCAATACTCTGGATAGCATTTTACCGGATCTGGATTATGTGCTCGTGATGAGCGTCAATCCGGGCTACTCTGCCCAAGCCTTTATTCCCTGGAGCATGCCTAAGATCATGGAACTGGACCGGATCAGAAAGAATCAAGGCCTGGAATTTCTCATCGAAGTGGATGGCGGCGTGAATGGGGATAATTGCCTTGCCTTGATAGAGGCTAAGGCAGACATTCTGGTTTCCGCCTCTTATATTTTTGGCTCAAAAGATTACACAAAATCCATCAATACTCTTAAGGGGTTATAATGTTCAATAGTCTGTCTGACCGACTTGATAAGATATTCCGCGGCCTCAAAGGCAGCGGATACCTCACCGAAAAGAATATCAAAGACAGCATGCGCGAGATTCGCCTGGCCCTGCTGGAAGCCGATGTCAATTTTAAAATTGTAAAGAACTTTATCAATGCCGTGGAAACCCGTGCCCTGGGCTCAGACGTGATGAAATCTCTCACTCCCGGGCAGCAGATCGTAAAGATCGTGCACGAGCAGCTCATCGCGCTCATGGATACCGAAGGCTTTGAAATGAAAGTCTATAACAATAAACTTACCAAGATCATGATGGTGGGCCTGCAGGGCTCTGGTAAAACTACCGCCTGTGCCAAGCTTGCCGCCATGTACCGTAAAAAAGGCATCAAACCCATGATGGTCGCCTGCGACGTCTATCGCCCCGCCGCCATCGAGCAGCTCAAGGTCCTGGGTAAACAGATCGATATCCCCGTGGTCGCTGAAGAGACCAAGGATGTGGTCAAAATCGCCGAAATAGCGCTCAAAAGAGCCTATGACGATATCACCAATCTGCTCATTTTCGATACCGCTGGCCGCCTGCATATCGATACCGAGATGATGGATGAGGTTGCCCGCCTCAAAGCCTTTATCAAGCCGGATTATATCTTTTTCGTGGCCGATGCCATGACCGGACAGGATGCCGTAACAGTGGCCTCCGAATTCTATGCCAAACTCGCCTTTGATGCTGTGATTCTCACCAAGCTTGATGGCGATGCCCGTGGTGGTGCAGCCCTCTCAATCAAAGCTGTTACCGATCGCCCCGTGGCCTTTGTGGGTACCGGCGAAAAGATTCCGGATCTGGAAGTATTTTACCCAGACCGCATGGCCTCCCGAATTTTGGGCATGGGAGACGTGCTCAGCCTCATCGAAAAGGCCGAAGAAACCATGGATGTGGAAGAGGAAGAAAAGCTGGCCCGCAAGATGCTCAAAAACCAATTCACTCTGAACGACTTTCTGCAACAACTTCAGAGCATCAAGAAAATGGGCCCCCTCGAATCCGTAATCCGCATGATCCCGGGTATGAGTGCCAAGCTTCCGTCCGACCTCAAGATCGATGACAACGCCCTCAGGCACGTGGAAGCCATCATCCAGTCCATGACCTACCAAGAGCGAGAAAAGCCTCACCTGCTCAATGGCAGCCGCCGTCTGCGCATTTCTAAAGGTTGTGGTCGCCCCGTGATGGAAGTAAACCGCCTCATGCGTCAATTTGAAGACATGAAAAAGATGATGAAGAAGATGAGCAGCCCCAAAGGCATGAAACAGCTCGAATCTATGATGAAGGGACAGTAACGCTGGCTTCAGCCGGCCGTAGCACTGTCTTCAGACGGTGCGTGCACCAAATCAAAAAAACAGTCAACCGACCCCTGTATCGGCTTCAGCCAGTACATGCAGTAAACTTTGGGAACAGTCACACGGATTTTACGGATCAGACGGATTTACACGGATTAGAAGAATTCACACGGATAAAGAGCATCTTGACTGATGGATCCGCTTGGCAAACTGCTGGATTGGCTGCGTCCTGCGCCCAGTTGTTGGATTCCCTACCTTTTGGATTGGCTGCGTCTCGCGTCCAGTTGCTGGATTCCTTTCCTGTTGGATTGGATGCGTCTCGCATCCAGTTGTTGGATTTCTTAGCTGTAGCCACAATCTTAGCACTACCTTGAAAGACGGGGGTTTGTAACCCCCATAATGCAAGGCCGCCACCTGGGTCAAGACGATTTCCTGGCCTTTGAAGGCCAGACACCCGCAGCTCTATGACCAAATATACCCCAGGCTACGATGGTGTATGCTTTATTGAAGGATCAGGTGTCGTCCTGCGCTGCGCTCCGGACTCGGGAATACATCTGTCCGCCACCCCAGCAGTCACCTGCTGGGCTATTGGCATTCGCCTGTCGTCCTGCCGGACTGTATCGACCGGTCTTTTTGATCGAACAACTAAGCTTTAGATAGTCCTTGTGTACTTTATCTCAAGCACATACGGCCTGTCTTGACTTTCACTTTTATCTGGCGGATAAGCTTTTGATTATCCGCCATCTTATTTATCCTCGCAAACTATAAGTTATTTTCCATCCAAAACGGAGGAATCACGACATCGCGATTTCATACTATTTGCGGGAGAACTGCAATATAGTGATGTTTGACTTTCAGGCTTGTGTGCTACGAGATATAGCCCGGCTTCACCGTCCCTGCAAGATTTCATGCCCTCTTACAAAATAGTTTGGTTTAAAAAAGAGCTTGACTGAAATGTGTGGCATGGTAGATAATGAAATTAGCCGTATGACCTTGATAGTGTGTACGAGGGGAGGACTTCTCGTGTCTTCAAAGAACATGTGAAACAATGAGTTGGAATGTACTCTAACCCTTGGGACGTGACTTCTGACTAAGGATTAAGTAAGGAGAAATTATGCAAAAGCTAATGCAAAAGAAGCACCTACTAATCGGCCTATTATTATTGTGTTTTGCCGCTCTTCTTGCGGCTACAAACACAATGGAACCAATGACCACACTGTATGGCGAGAATATTGGCGATCAGTTTGGAGCAAGTATTGTGGTCATAGATTTCAATGGCGATGGACTCGCGGATGTGAGTATTTGGATACCTTTGTTTGGAAATAATGAGAAGGCATTTATTTGGTCCGATGTCTTTGGTGAGCCCGAGCTATGTGAAGCTTACCCTATAACCTGGATAAACGGCGTAGGTGACGTGAATATGGATGGTTATTCGGACATGGTAAAATACGCCATTACCGGGCCCTATGATGCTCGGCAGCATGACTTTACTCTTTACTATGGTGATGAGGACATCACCTTGTCAGACAGTCTGTTAATCGGTACTTCGAATGTGCCTGTAGATCAAAGACTTGGTGCTTTGGGAGACATCAATGGAGATGGCTATCCGGATTTATTTGCCTGGACAGATGTCCCTCGAAGTGTATAACGTGAAAGGGCAATTGGTCAGAACTCTCCAACAAGGTTATCTTGAAACCGGCCAACACTCAGTGACCTGGAATGGAAGAGACGCATCTGGAAACTCCTGCGCCAGCGGAGTCTATTTCTATAAACTCAGATCAAATGATCTGGTTTTGGTTCGAAAAATGCTAATGCTTAAATAAAAGCAATGTGTGAGGGGAGGCATAGCTCTCCTCTCATGAATTGGAGAATGTATGCCAAATATTAAGTGGATTGCGGTATTTTATTGTGTACTATCCCTTACAGGATTGTGTGCCATCACCAGAATTGTGGATATCAGCGGTAGTGGACAATATACCTCTATTCAGGCGGCGGTAAATGATTCAGCACCCGGAGATACTATTTTGGTGTATCCGGGGAGATATTTGGGACTAGTCATTATAGGTACTGATAACATCAGTTTGATAAGTCAAGAAGCTATAACTAACAATCCAGTTTACATAGATTCTACTATTATCGATGGGAATGGCTTACAATCTATAAGAGTATTGAGTGGGAAGCAGAGCATTGTAGTCAGAGGCTTTTCTCTTACAAATGGAAGAGGAGTAAATTTACTTTCATATTCATCTTCACGGATAGTCAATTGCAAAATCTTCGATAATGAAGCTCTAGACGGAGGAGGCATGTATCTCAGTATGTGCACCGTCACTCTTAGCGGAGTTAAGGTATATGATAACTATGCCTATCGGATGGGTGGTGGGATTTACATTTACGGCTATATGGGCTCCGTTAACGTCATCTTTGATCCCATTAACCTTTGCTCCATATACAATAACAGAGCCGGATCAGGGCAGGATATCTTTGCCAATTCCCTCAATTCTGATCTCACAATTCCCCTTGAAACCTTTACGGTATCCGAATCTACCAGCTATTATGCCAGTATTTTAGATGGCAATAACAATAATTTTCAAGTATATGTAAACCCTCATAACTCAGTTCATCAAGAGATTGCCAGCGATCTCTACGTCTCTACTGAAGGTGATGATGCCAATGATGGCTTGAGTCTGGCTACCCCCCTCAAGACTATCGGCACTGCCATCTACCGGATTTCACCAAATAGTGCGAACTCCCGTACTGTACACATCCTCCCTGGGGTTTATGCTACCTTTTCTACTCAAGAGAAGTTTCCCATCGCGCTTAAAGGTGGGGTAACCGTCAAGGGAGCTGGCATGGCCGAGACTCAAGTGATAGGTGAGATGGATCCGGTTTATGCCAACATCACCAGAAACACCCTCTTTGTTTTTGCCGGTATAGGACAAGACAATTTTACCCTGCAAGATCTATCTATCACAACCCAAAACTATACCAGCACCTCTGCAGTATGGGGTTTAAAGGAAGATGGAATGGTGTTGCGCAATCTGAGGATGCACAATCTGTCCCCGAATGAAGCAGCTGTTATTGATCTTTCAAAATCCACAAATGTCTTAATGGAAAACGTAATCATCGAGGACTTTAGCACGCCAAAATATGGTTTTCTGCGGTGTGAGGGTATCTTCACGGGGAGGATCTCAGATTGTATCTTCCGCAATGCCACCTCTACCTATGTTAGTAATGATGTATGGGCGCGAGCATTGATTTTACTGCGAATTGGTTCATTCATTACCATAGAAAACTCGATATTCACCAACCTTACGATGATGGATGATGATTCGCAAGCCCTATCTTTTGGCGGCAATACAGTTATTACCGAAGATCAGACATATACCATCAACAATACCCTTTTTTCTAACATCCACTGCAACCTAAGAGGGGTTATCTTTGGGGGAATAAACTACCCCATAATGAACTTCAACAATTGCACTTTTGCCGGACATACCGGCAATGGTGAGGCACTGATGGTCAATGGGATTGTTACAATATTCAATAGCATTTTCTATAACAATCGTTCCAAAGAGATAGCCATCAACCCTATGGACTTTTCTGGCTTGACTACTACTCTCACTCTTCACAACAACTTAATTCGTAATGGCTATGATGACATTTGGCAGGGTCCCCAAAGTACAATCCATTATCATGATACTAATATCAGTGGTGATCCTCAATTTTTGGCCTGGACAGACATCAATGATCCGCTATGCTTCCGCCTCTCTAATCTATCTCCCTGCATTGATAGCGGGGCATTGGATAGCTCCGGCTTGGGTCTTTTACCTTATGACCTTGCCGGTAACTATCGCATCTGGAATAACAGAATAGATATGGGCTGCTATGAATATGGCAGTGAACCGTGGGTATCAAATGATGATCCGGTGGCTCCTGAAATCCCTGCAATCAGCTTGACTGC
>JAJBAW010000081.1 GCA_020532545.1 Candidatus Cloacimonadota bacterium
CCCATATGTTGGCAATAGGCTCTGAATCAAACTCGTCATCTTATTTACATCTTTTTGTGGCATTATAACCAGCTCCTTAGGGTGGATACTTATAAGGGTGACACGCCACCTTTTTCATCCTGCAGATAAACCAGCATTCTTGGATCCTCCTTTCTCATTTGAGACACTTGATCACATGTCTATCTACCCTTAATCAAGCGTTAACTCTTAACGCTTGATTAAGGGTAGATAAAGGTATGATCGATGCCCTCTGGTGAGGAATGGATTGCAGGAAGGGTGTCTCGCCCACTTTTTAGACTTTATTTTATTGCATTCCTGATGGTTTCGTCCATCTCATGCTACCAGATACCTGTAGGGAATTTTATCCCCAGAGCTCTCTTTTGTGATGATCTTGACCAGGATGGGCACATTGATCTAATCATAATGGCATTGAATGGCGATGTTCATTTATTGTTCAACAACGGTGATGGCACATTCCAAGTCCGTGATTCATTACCAATACACAAACGAAAGTCGTGGACAAACACATTGTTTGGCTTTAATAATGATGGTTGGAATGATCTTGATGGGTTTTATCGAACAACGGATGAAGATGGAAACCAGCTCATTTCACTACGAATATACATTAGCGATGCGGGCTTCTTTGATATAGACAATTATATTGATTTCCCTGCAATGCCAGAACTTGAGTGTCTCCAGCTCTTGGTCTTCCTCAGATCAAGCACCCGTTCTGCGATCTCGGGATTTAAATTGCCATTTTGCCAGGCCAGCTCTTCCTCAACCGATAGGCCTGACAATTTCACCGCCAGAAGAGCATATTCCGCGGCTGCGATAGAATGATCGGCCATGTGCGCAGTTGCCACAGCCTGTGCACAACATCGAGCTACAGCAGCAGCAATGGGGTCAGCTTCTGCTCTTGCGACTGCATGTGCACCCACAGAGGCTTTCCTCGCCGCAGCCACGTTTGCCTTTCCGCTTTCCCACTCTCTGGCAATTTCCAGGGCACGCAAGACTCGGCTATCCGCTTTGCCCTCAAGCAGGAGCAGAGCATGTTCTGAGCATTCAATTGCCCAACGAATCAAGAGCCGATGCTGTCCGGGAGTGAGCAGGCCTCCGCGGTGCAAAGCGACAAATCTTTGGTCTCGCATATTGTCTCCTTGTGAACTATCTTAAGTGTGAACCTGCGATCTTACAACAGCGACTACTATACGCGCGCAGTCAACCAAGAACTCGCTATTGATGAAAGCGAAGCGCAATACACCAGCTCCAGTGCTTTCCAGACTGAGACTGAGGTGTTGATCAGGAATTATGCTATTGAATAGTCCTTTGCGCCAATTCCTCTATCTGATCATAGTAAACTTCTGGGTTCTCTTTATATTGTTTCAACTGAGCAGGATTAAACACTATATATTCGTTGGGATTGATGATGTCATAGCCTTCCGCAAAAAAAGCTCGATCCTCCCGACCAGATTCAGTGCGATACATAAGAAACCTAAGTTTATAGGATTCACCGTCAATGTAGAATATGTCATAATGAACACACGGTAGGAATTCCATTTTATGGTCCATAATTTTACTAATCTCCATGTTCTTTAATATCCCTCACATGTCAATCTTAAAATGCCAGACTTAACCTTTAGACTCGTCCTCGCCACAGACGATGCCAATGCCGAAGCTTGCTGAAGTCAAGCAGGAAGCTCAATCCATCCAGCCTGTAGTGAAGAAGCCAGCCTCGATAAAGATATCCGCAAAGTAGACACTTGAATGACTTGCCGAATTGCTTGAGACTCTACAGACATGAAACAGATTTTGAATAAACGATGAGATTGCCAGAAAGTTTAGCTTGACATAATGCTAAGTTTTTCAGACGGTGTGTTAATTGACATTGTGGACTACAAGGAAATATTATGGAGACTATGCAAGTTCGTGAAGATCAGATTAAACAGCTTGAAAACCTGCGTAAAACAAAGCTGATTATATATGTTACCGGAGACAGGCCTGGCTGGGAAACGCAAATCCACCAAGAGGTACATAGTTTGTTTGCCCGACACCTGGAAAGCATATCAAAGGGGAAAAAACTCAAAAGACTGTCCCTTTTTTTATATACAAGGGGTGGAAGCACCTTGGCGGCATGGAGTTTGGTAAGCCTCATGAGACAATATTGTGAGGAACTTGAGATCATTGTCCCTTCAAAGGCCCATAGTGCTGGTACCTTGATGTGTTTGGGTTCAAACCTTATTGTCATGAATAAGCGTTCGACCTTAGGGGCTATAGATCCCAGTGTAAATACTCCGCTGAATCCCACTATCCCCAATATGCCAGGACAAACTATACCAGTAAGTGTCGAAGCTATAAATGGTTATATCGAATTAGTTAAGAAGGAAATCGGTATTTCAGATCAGCATGCGCTGTCTGAGGTCGTGAAAGTACTATCCGAAAAGATTCATCCCTTGGTTCTGGGCGAAGTCTATAGAGCCCGTACTCAGATTAAAATGTTGGCTGGGAAATTGCTGGAACTTCATGCGCCCAATGGTGACAAAGAGAAAATCATTAGTTTTCTGTGTTCGGATTCTGGAAGCCATGATTACACCATCAATCTTAAGGATGCCCGGGACATGGGCTTGAATGTAGAAGAAGCCGATGACAAAAACGCAAAACTGATCAATGCAATGCTCGACTCCATTTCAGACGAGCTCGATCTTGATAACCCCTTTGATCCAGGAAAGCTCTTGGAAGAGCAGGATCAGACAGACTACTGTTGCAAACGAGCGCTCATTCAAAGCCTGGAAGGGAAGAAGCATCTATTTATCACTGACGGCACTCTGAGCTTGATCAATGACAACGGAAATGTAAGACTGCAAAATACAGCAAAATATGATGGTTGGAGATATTATGAACAAAACAATTAGTTTTGGATTCACCACGAACACTGCAAATCAGATTGGGTATCTGAATTTTTCCAGCAGTTCAAGCAGGTTTTCTGGTTTTTTCTCCTACACTCAGGCGATTCAAGATAAACTCTTTACCCTGCCTGAGAGATCAAAACCTAATGCAGCCACATTAGCAGCCATCGACGAGTCTAAACACTTAAGTAAGTTGATTACTCATAAAGATATTGATGGTTTAATGCATGATTTAGAGAGTTGATTTGCTTCAGGTCAGCTACACGTCTCAGTTTAAAAGAGATTATAAAAAATACCAGAATAATCCTTCCGTGAGAGCAGCTTTTATGGCTGTAGTTGATTTGTTAGTGAATAAAATGCCGCTTCCGGTGAGGAATAAAGACCATTCCTTAAAAGGCGATATGCAGGATTGCCGGGAATGCCATATTTGTCCTGATGTCCTTCTGCTATACTTGGTTCATGATGAGACCCTGGTCTTGATCAGAATAGGTTCCTATGCCAACTTATTTAATTAATTGCTGATCATACCAGAATAATCTGCTATCCTTGTCATTCCTGTTGAGACTCTATAGTGCTATTTCTGCGCCCTCTCCCGATTTCACTTGACATCTATTTATGCCTGTGCAAGATGCAAACAAACTACAAATGAGGTTAGTAATATGAAAAATCTGATATACATGATCCTGCTTGGCAGCCTGCTCTTTCTTCTAAGTGCTTGCGAATCCGGCGGGAAATTTGAGATGATAAACCAAACTTCGTTCCCAATTTACGCCTCGGTGGATGGTGGGCCTATCGTTACCATCTCAGCTCAGGAAAACCGGGTGTTTGAGATCGATACCGATAGCCAGAGTTTTCTGACCGGTGAAGTGAAGCGTTCGGTACCTGTGTTTGTACAGGGCGAGACTTTTTCACTGTATGATCGGGAAGAAAGCGAATATGTGGACGACACAGTGATTACGGTGAGAGCCGGCAAGACTACCCATGCCTTTTTGAAAGCAAACCGGGCTTCGATCAAGATCATAAACGACCGTCCTGAAAAGATTTACCTGGTAGAAATCAGGCACGTAAGCCCTACCACAAATTATGTAGTGGCAACCCTGGATCTGGATATTCCTGGCGGAGAAAGCTACTGGTATAGGGTGAAACCTGCCACTTTGCAGGATAACTTTACTTACCAGGTCGTGGTCTATTCGGAAGGAGAGGGATCTCCCCGGATCTACTCTGCGCCAGGCATACTGGGCATAGACGAACAGTGGATACTGCACGTGGATCCAGACGGAAAACAAATAAATTAAAACTCCTAAGGAGAACATAATGAGAATGAAGGTCCTCTGGCTTTCTTTGGTGGCTTTGGCGTGTAGCCTGGCCTTTGCCCAATTACCGCAGGAAGTGCTGGATATGCCCCTGCCCCATGATCCTGAGATCCTGATGGGAACTCTGGAAAATGGGATCAACTATTACATCATGCAAAATTCCCGCCCGGCCAATCGTGCGGAACTCAGGCTTTATGTGGATGCTGGTAGCATTCTGGAGGATGAGGATCAGCTTGGTCTGGCACATTTCACCGAACACATGGCTTTCAATGGCACCACCCACTTTGGCAGAAGCGAAGTGGTGGACTATCTGGCCTCCATCGGCATGGGTTTTGCCAATGGACTCAACGCTATGACCAGCTATGACTTTACCATGTATCAGCTCAAGATTCCCACGGACAATAAAGAGCAACTGGAAAAGGGCTTTTTGATCCTGTCCGACATGGCAAATAAGGTGAGTTTTCATCCGGATGAACTGGAAAGCGAACGCGGTGTGATCATCGAAGAATGGCGCATGGGCCAAAATGCCCAAAGCCGGATCGGCAACGCCGTCTCCAAAGTGCGCTTTGCCGGCAGCCGTTATGCCACCCGCCAACCCATCGGGACTTATGAGACTCTTACCACATTCCAGCGCGATGAGATTGTGCGCTTTTATGAAGACTGGTATCGGCCTGACCTGCAGAGCGTAGTCGTGATCGGCGACTTGGAAGTAGAAGCTGCACGAGCCTTGGTGGAAAGACATTTTGGCGATATTCCGGCGCGGGAGAATCCCCGTCCCCGTGAGATTTTTGAAGTTCCCAGCCATCCCGCAGCCAGGGCTGTAGTGGCTACAGATCCCGAATATCCCTATTCCACCATCAGTGCGTCCTGGGACCGGGAAGCCACCACTTATCAAACTGTGGGAGATTTTTATCGCGACCTGCATGAACAGCTCTTTTTCAATATGCTGAATGCCCGCTTTGAAGAACTCATTCAGGACGAAAACCCGCCCTTCAGCATGGCCTACGGAAACAGCGGCTCGATGCTGAAAGGACTGAATAGCACAGAGCTCACCGCCTATACCGGAGAAGGCAGAAACCGCGAAGCACTGAGGAGCTTGCTCACCGAAGCAGAAAGAGTCCGTCAGCATGGCTTCACGGCCAGCGAATTGGACCGCGCCAAGCTGCGTCTGATGCGAGGACTCGAAAAAGCGATGGAATCCAGCTCCACCCGGGAATCCGGACAAATCGTCTGGGGTATTTTCTCCTCCCTCATCAGCGGTAGCGTCATCATGAGCGCAGAGCAAGATCTGATGCTGGCCTCGCAGATGATTCAAGCCATCAGTCTGGAAGCTGTGAACGGCGTGATCGACGAACTCATCACCCCGGAAAACCTCACCATCAGCTATACCGCCACTGCAAAAGAGGGTGCGATCCATCCCACCGAAGAACAACTTTTGGCAGTGTATGGCGAAGTGCAGGCTTCCCAGATCGAAGCTTATGAAGACAATGAAGTTACCGAACCTCTCATGGCCGAAATCCCACAGCCCGGCAAGATCGTGAACAGCAAGCTGCATCCCAAAAGCGGGATCAAGGAATGGACGCTTTCAAACGGCGTGAAGGTCTATAGCAAAAAGACAGATTTTAAGGCTGACGAGATCCTCTTTACAGCCAAAAGTCCCGGGGGCTATTCCCGTTATGATACCGCGCGTTTTCATGCCGCACAGAGCCTGGGATCCTATACTGCCAGCAGCGGTCTGGGAGCCTTTGACAGCAACGATCTCAGCCGGGTCCTGGCCGGCAAAATCGCCAGTGCCAATCTGGATGTGGATACTTATTACGAAGGTATGAGCGGCTCCGCCTCTCCGCGGGATCTGGAAGTGATGTTCCAGCTCATCAATCAAAATGCCACCAAGGCCCGCTTTGACCAAAAGAGCCTGACTTCCTTTGTGAATCGCTACAAACCCTTCCTGGAAAACGCGATGAACTCTCCCGAACAGGTCTTTTTTGATACCCTGCGCACCATGAGCTACAACAATCATCCCATGCAGGTCTCCCTGCGCGCCAAGCATCTGGAAGATCTGCAAATAAAGCAGTTACAGAGCGTGTATAGCGATCGCTTTGCAGATTTCTCGGATTTCTCCTTCTTCTTTGTAGGGAATTTTGAGGAGGCACAGCTTGAGGAATATGTTAAGACCTACCTGGGCACCCTGCCTTCAAGCTTTAGAAAAGAAAAGATCTACGATGCCAAAATTCTTCCCTTCCAAGGCAAAAAGGATGTTAGCTTCCTAAAAGGCAGCAGTGAAAGCGCCTATGTGACCCACGTGACCACAGGCAAAATGAAGCTGACCGATAAGAATAAGGCCGAAATGAGTGCAATGCTGATGGTACTCAATGAAAAGCTGCGCGAAAACATCCGTGAAAAGATGAGTGGCGTGTATATGATTCAGGCCTGGCAAGAATACGAAAGCTTCCCTCATGAACACTATACCCTCAGCATCCTGCTGACTTGCGATCCAGGGCGGGTAGAAGAGCTGAGCACAGCGATCTTTGCCACGGTGGATAGCCTGCGCGCCGGAGAATTTGGCGAGCGCTATGTGAGCTCCAGCAAGGCCGTGCTGCAAAAGCGCTATGAGGAGAACATCTCCCAGAACCGCTATTGGATGAGTAATATGGCGAATAACACCTTTGGCAGAGAGAGTCTGGATTCCTTTTTGGAACACCCGGCACGCTATGCCAAAATCGATAAGAAGATTATCACCAAAGCAGCCAAGAAGTATCTGCGCTTTGATAAGGACCACCTGGCGGTGGTGATGAAGCCAGAGACTTTGGTGAGATAATTAATGTAGAATGTAAAATGTAAGATGTATAATGTAAGGGCGGACTCTGTTCCGCCCTTATTTTGTTGAGAGAGTTTAGAGGGTTTAATGACTGGGCGAAATCAAGTTCCGCTTGAGTTCGATGGTTGCTGGATTCGTTTGCGTCTCGTGTCGAAAAGGCCGTAGGCCTTAGGGAAGAGGATTACAATAGGGAGCAGGTCCCCTGCTCTGCAGGCGGGGACGCCTGCAATCCTGTAGTGCCCTCGCTTTGTAGGCGGAACGGAGTCCGCCACTACGGGCTAGCTTACTCTTACCCGGATGTCTTTGGCGATCCTGCGATCCAATACATAGCGGGAATCGCCCACTGCCACGATGACATTGGGCTCTTCCAGATCATTACGAAACATGGTAATCAGCGCGCCCAGATAGATTCCGCGCTCGATGGTTCTGAGGTCGTTGTTGCAATGCACGGTGGCCGATCTGCCTTTTTCCAGCTCACTCATAGGGATGCAATCCCCTCTTTGACAGGTGGCACATTGCGGTTTGCTGCGAAAGAAACCGCGTCCCCACCCTCCTTTTCTACGTTGTTGATTCATTTCTATTTCCTATTGCTCTTAGATTCAGATAAATTATGGTCAGGAATACCAAGCCTATAGCCAACCAGTAAATGGAAGCAAGGCTAAAAGTGGCGATCTGATAAAAGACCATGGCGATCACCCAGGCCAGTATATTCAGATAAAAAAAGGTAAAGATGGTCCACTGGACGCCATGCTCCTTGAACAGTATGGTCAAAGTGGCTGCACAGGGCGAATACAAGACGATAAAGAGCAGATAAGCCAGAGCTACTTTCCAGCCGCCAAAACGCTCCTGAATATTGAGCTTAAGCGGGCTGTTCTCTTTGGTATCGCTCATCTCCATGCTCATTTCACTTCCTGAATACAGGCTTTGCATGGTGCCCACGATGGCTTCTTTGGCAAAGAGTCCGGTGATCAGAGCCACGGAAGACGGCCAGTTATCCCTTTCGATCCCCATGGGTTTTAAGACTGGGGTGATGGCGTGTCCCGCTATTTCTAATACGCTGGTTTGTTCACGCTGCGGGCTGAAGATATTGGGAACCATGATGATCTGCAGGATGTTGATGACAATGATCACCAGGAGGATGGTTTTGCCGGCACGGAGGATGAAATCCTTGAGGCGGAACCAGGTGTGCAGCGTGATGGCATTGAAAGTAGGCACATGATAAGGCGGCAGTTCCATCACAAAATTGCCGGGTTCGGTTTTGAAGATGGTCTTTTTGAGCAGTAGCCCGGTGCCCAAAGCCATCACAATGCCAAACAGATACAGACCAAAGATCACGATATCGGCATGCCGGGGAAAGAAGATCATCGCCAAAAAGGTATAGACCGGAAGCTTGCCCCCACAGGTCATGAAAGGAGTGAGCAGCGAGGCGAAAACCCGATCGCGCGGGTTTTCCAAAGTGCGCGTGGCCATGATGGCCGGCACTGTGCAACCAAAACCCACCAAAAGCGGGATAAAAGCTTTGCCGGGCAGGCCGATCCGCCGCATATATTTATCCGCGATAAAGGCAGCGCGGGCCATGTATCCACTGTCTTCCAGGATGGATAAACTCACGTAAATAAAGGAGATGGGCGGGATGAAAGATCCGATGGTTACGATGCCTCCACCCAAGGCATCACTGAGCAAATATTTGAGCCAAAAAGGTGCATGTGCCAACTGAAGCAAGGCCCCTACCTGGTCTATAAAGAGCCAGCCCAAGCCGCTTTCGATCCAGCCGATCACAGGAGCACTGGCTTTTACGGCCACCAAAAAGACCAGATACATCACGAAGAAGAAGATGGGCAGCCCCATCCAGCCGGATAACAGTACTTTATCCACGGCATCGGAGAAGGTAAAATTGCCGGGGCGTTCGCGCTTTACCACCTCTTTTGCGAGGCCCCGGATAAAGCCGAACCTATCGTCTGCTATCACATTGGGAGCAGCCTGTCCACGGTGCTTTTCGATGGCTTTTATTTCTTTTTCCACCTCCAGCCGGGCGTCTTCAGAAAGCTGCAAGAGGTATTCTTTATCGCCCTCGATAAGCTTCAGGGCTTGCCACCGGGTCTTTTGCACCTGCCAATACAGATCCGTGGCCTGGGGTTTGTCCAAAGCAGCATCGATCACATTGTTTTGGGAGAGGATGCCCTGCCAGATCTTGTCCAGATGCACTTCCACAATCTCGTCATAAGAGATTTGATTCGGGATGGGCGGAGCGGCCAGAGTGTCCTTAATCTTTTGCTTCAGGGGCTCGGCGTGGAAACGTTTATTTAAAGTATAAGACTCCACCGGGAAACCCAAATGCTCGCTCAGACGCTTGAGATCGATCTTCAGTCCGTTGCGCTCGGCGATGTCTTTCATGGAAAGGCACATCAAGATCGGCGCTCCCAGCTCCATAAGTTGCACGGTGAGATAGAGATTGCGCTCCAGATTCGAAGCGTCCACGATATTGACGATCAAGTCCGGTTTCTCATTGAGGATAAAATTGCGTGCTACCAGCTCGTCCGGTGTGCCTCCGGAAAGGGAGTAGATGCCTGGCAGATCGATCACCTCGTAGGTGGTGCCATCATAAACGTAGCTTCCGCTTTTGTGCTCCACGGTCACCCCGGGCCAATTGCCCACAGTCTGTCTGGAGCCGGTCAAGGCATTGAACAAGGTGGTTTTACCCACATTGGGGTTGCCGGCGACGGCGATTACGGGACGTTTATTGAGAGTCATTCGCACCGTCTTTGCATTTCCAGCATAAGCCGCTGATATTGAGGCTGATCTGCCTGATATCAAACTTCAGAGCCTTGGCTTCTTTGGTGATGGCGGACTGCAGAGCGGATAGATCTGTCTCGATCACAGCCTGGCAATTTTCACAGAGCCAATGGGCATGACGGGGATGTCCCAGAATGTGCTCAAATCTGTCCCGTCCTCCGATGCGCACAGTGCGTGTGATGAGTCCCGCTTCCAGGAGCAGCGGCAAAGTGCGATAGACCGTGGCCAAAGACACATTGTCGGCCTTGATCAGATCATAGAGCTTTTCAGCATCAAAATGCTCGTGCATAGAGAAGGCCGCTTCCAGTATCCTGGCACGGCTAGGCGTGAGCTTGAGTCCCTGTTTTTGCAGGAATCTCTTAAACTGAACTTCATGGTCTATCATCCCGGTCTCCTTTCATTTGAGAATCATTTGCAACAAGAACCGGGGATCGGCTTTTCTGTCAAGCTAAAAGTGCTTTTCTCACATCCCCCCGTTTTTTAAACAGGGTATGATAAGTTGGTTTCCTTCTTGCCATTTCCCTTTGTAAGGATCAATATTGTACCTTGTCACAGAACTAAAACAAGTCTCAATGAGCATGGATAA
>JAJBAW010000015.1 GCA_020532545.1 Candidatus Cloacimonadota bacterium
CCACCCAGGGCAGCATCAAAATTTGTGTGCAGGCTGATTAAGGCAATCCGGGATTCGATCATCCTGAGGATCACAGGATTGGTAATGGCTTTCAGGGGATGAAAGATCAAGGGATGGTGGGTGAGGATGAGATCATAGCCTTCACGGGTGGCATAATCCACAGCATTGGCAGTGGCATCCAGACTGATCAAGACCTTCTTTACCTGGCGCTGGGGCTCTCCGATCAGGAGGCCCACATTGTCCCAGGATTGGGCTAATTCAGCCGGTGCATAGCGCTCCAGATGCTCTAATAAATCGATGATTTTCACGAGTGCACGCCCTATTGATAGAGAAAACGTTTGATCTTCTGGGTGGGCGTCTTTTCAAAGGGCTCCTTTTGTTCGACGATCTTGTGCACCTTGGAAAATGATGCCACATTGGCATTCAGCTCTGTACGCAAATCCAGCAGATGTTTTTCGATAAACTTCTCGGTCTGATTCATGCCCATTTTGCTGGTATTGTACAGGTCATCTAACATCTCATAATTCAAGAAGACCCGCGCTACTATGTGTCCTCCACTTTCATAGACCATGGATTCCAGCACTGTTTCTGCTTCATTGAGCTTGGCTTCCACCTCTTCGGCATAGATATTGTCACCATTGGGGCCGATGATCACGTTTTTGATCCTGCCCTTGATGTACAGGTAGTTCTTTTTTGTGAGCAGTCCCAAGTCTCCGGTCTTGAAAAAACCGTCTTTGGTAAAGGCTTCATCGGTACGCTCTTTATCCTTGTAATAGCCCGACATCACGGTGGGACCCTTGACCTGGATCTCGCCAACCCCGGTTTTAGGATCAGGATTTGCAATGCGTACATCCAGTTCCGGCAAGATCACGCCGGTGGAACGGAACTTTACCGCTGCAGGTCCACTGCCAGCGATCAGAGGGGAAGTTTCGGTGAGTCCATAACCGATGGCATAAGGGAATCCGGCTTCAAAAAGAAAACGCTCCACATCGTGAGAAAGCAAGGCGCCACCGATGCCAAAGAAGTGTATGCACCCGCCAAAGGTCTTCATCAATTTCTTTCCCGCCACCTTGTGCAAGGCATTGTGTATAAAGGGGAGTTTATAGAGCTCGCGCATGAGCAGATTCTTGGTGAGTTGAGGATAGATCTGCAATTTGAAGATCTTTTCAATAATCAGCGGCACAGTAAGGATCATGGTGGGTTTGATCTTCTGCATGGCAGGCACCAAAATCCTGGCCGTGGGCGGTTTGTCCAGATAGTACACACAGGCACCGGTCATCATGGGAATCAAAAAGCCCAAGGTGAATTCATAGGTATGGGAGAGTGGTAATACCGAAATCAGACGGTCATGTTCATCCACAGGCTGGATGTGCAGCGTGAGCCAGGCATCCTTGACCAGATTTTTGTGCGAGAGCATCACACCCTTGGAACTGCCGGTGGTGCCCGAGGTATAGATAATGGCTGCCAGATCATTTTCCTCTGGTGCATTATAGCTAAACCCCATGGCGTCCATAGCCTTGGCGCGCATACGTTTGAAGGCAGCCTTGCCCTCACGAATAAAATCTACCACATTGTCTTTGGGGAGATTGGGCGGTATTTCCCTTAAGGTATCAAGATTGAACATCAGCGGGAAAGGATCAAGATCGCTATAACCCACCTTATCGTATTGCGCTTCAGACACAAAGACCGCCTTGGCCGCGCTGTGCCGGATAATATGCAGGATTTCATTGACATGAAAATCCACCAAAATAGGCACCCCAACTGCTCCCATGGTGGTAATAGCCAGATAGGCCACTCCCCAATTCGGCATGTTTTGAGATAGAATCGCCACTTTGTCGCCCTTTTGGATGCCGTGATCATGCATCATAACTTGTAGCTCTTTGATGCGCACATCCAGCTCGGCATAGGTCATGGGGCTTTCATCCACCATCGATAGGGCCGGGCGGTTTGGAAACTTGGCAATAGTAGTATCCAGCATGGCTTTTAACGTGTAAGTTTTTATTTCAATCATAATCTCTCCTCAAGATCCCTTATGTGTTTACAGTATAATCAATATCATTAATAAATCAAATGTCATTCATTGCTGAAAGAGCGGCCAGATAGCCGGTGCTGACCGCCATCTGGATACTAAATCCACCAGTTGGAAGAGCATACGCCAGGCTTTCTCCGGCAAAATACAGACCAGGAGTTTTTTGGGACTGCATACTCCTGGCGGTTACTTCATTGAGCTGAATCCCGCCAAAATCAGACATGGCGCTGACAAGGCTTTCTATATCGCGAATGATGAATTCTCCACCGGTCAGAAAGGCCCGGAGGCTTTTGCGATGAACAGCGCTAAAGTGTGCCGCTGAGGCGTCTTTGGGGATTTGCAGCTTCAGCAGAATCGCCTCACAAAGACTCTTGGGTAAAGCCAGCATTTGCAGGATGCTGCTGATCTGTTTCTTAGGATAGCTTTGCAAGAGCTCGAACAATCTGTCCTGGGGGTCGAAAACCAGACGAATGGTCTGCCCGGGCTGCATTCTGCGGGAATTGTCCAGGATCAAGGGCCCGCTCAGGCCTTGATGGGTGAAAAGCAGGTCTCCCTGAAAGCGGTCTTTGCCGATGATCAGTGTGCTTGGGGATAAGGATATTCCAGCGCAGCTGTCAAAGGGAGGGTAATTCCGGATACGTACTGAGGCCAAAGCAGGAACCGGTGCCAGGACCTGATGCCCCAGCTTTTGGGCAATCCTGTAAGAAAAGCCATCACTACCGGTATCTGGCCAGGCCGCTCCACCTGAAGCCAGGATCACCTTTTCTGCTTTGATGGTGGCGTTGCCCACCTTGAGCAGGAAACCTGTGCCTTGAGGGCTAATATCTTGCACCATGGAGCTGTAGTTGATCTTGGTCCCTCTTATTTGCACGAGATTCACCAGAGTGTCACGCACATCGGCAGATCTCATGCTTTTGGGGAAGACTTTGCCATCTTCGCGGACAAAAGCCGGACAGGAGTTTTCCTCTAAAAGCTGCATAAAAGCTGTATTGTCAAAAGCATAGAAAGCGGGCTTCAGCCAGGTGCGAAACTCTCCCAGAGCAGAGAGGAATTCAGCTTTGGGCAGGGCATTTGTGAAGTTACACTGTCCGCTGCCGGAAAGCAGCAGTTTCTTGCCACAGAAGGCATTGCGCTCATAGATCTGCGCAGCTTTGCCACAGGCCAGAGCAGCTCCCAAAGCCGCAGGTCCGCCTCCCACGATCGCAATCATATCCCTAAGTCAAGCTCCCAAAACGGTGTCTTGATAGAGCCTGTAAGGCAGGCCATGCCCTTTGCTAACAGCTTTTTCATCTTACCAGCTCCTAATAATTCAGTTCTGAACATCATCTACAGTCCGGGCAACATAGCCAAAAGGGATGTCGACGCGGGCTGAAATTTACGATTTTAATACAGAAACTCAACTTAGTTCAGTGCTGGATTCTTGTCAAGATGGATTCGCAGATTTTGGGTCTTGACAAAATATCGCCTGGATATTTTGCTAACAAATAGCTGGATTATAGTATCCGGTTAGACTATAAGATAAAGAACAAGAATGAGGAACAGATGAAACTTAAGCTATGGAGCTGGAATGTAAACGGCCTGCGGGCGGTGCTGAAGAAAGATTTTATCCAGATAATCAAGGAATCGGGAGTCGATATCGTAGGTCTGCAAGAAACCAAACTGCAGGATCATCAGATACCCGAAGATATGCAGGAATTAGATGAGTATCACCTGTATTGGTCTCACGCCGAGCGTAAGGGTTACTCTGGAACTGCTCTGCTTAGTCAGATCAAACCCCTGAAATTTGAGGACGCTTTTGGGGTGGAGGAATTTGACAATGAGGGGCGCATAAATATCGCTGAATACGAGCATTTTATCTTCTTCAATATCTATTTCCCCAATGGCCAATCTGGCGATGAACGACTGGATTATAAGCTCAGATTTTATGATAAAGCCCTGGAAATCATGCAAGATAAGCGCAAGACGGGAAAGATGATCCTCGTGGCTGGAGATTACAATACCGCTCACAAAGCCATTGATCTGGCCAATCCCAAGGCCAATGAAAAGACCTCTGGCTTTTTGCCGGTGGAACGGGCCTGGCTCGACAAAATCGTGGATCTGGGCTGGGTGGATACCTTCCGGGATTTTGACCGGTCCCCAGAGCAATACTCCTGGTGGAGCTACAGAACCAATGCCCGGCCGCGCAATGTAGGCTGGAGAATCGATTATTTCTTTGTGGATAAAGAGCACAGAAATCAGATCACAGACGCTGGCATCCGCCAGGACGTGATGGGTTCAGATCACTGTCCGGTCTATGTAGAGCTTACTTTGCCTTAAGAACGATCCCTTCGGGAAAATAGCCATTGTCAAAGCCAAAACAGAGCTTGTAATCGCCACTTCCGGCCTCGAGTGGGACGAGAATATCAAATTTGGATGCGGAAACCCATTCCAATTTGAGCGGTTGAGCTCCCACCATCTCCTGCTTTTCGGAAACTTTGAAAGTCTTGGTCCGGTCTGGATAGATCAGCGTGCAGCTCAGGCGATCGCGCTGGTTTGGAGAAAGATACTCAAAGCTGACGCGGTAAGGTTTCTGGATGCTGATCTCCTTGGATACTTCTGTTTTGATTTTGACCAGCGGAGTGGCAAAGTTTTGTGTGGCATACAAAGTGTTGGCATCTCTTACTATGCCCACTCCCAGATGAGTGTAATCCGGATGCAGGATATTTTCCCTATGGCTGGGAGAATTCATCCAACCCGCTACCAATTCCTGAGGGGTAAAGGTGCCGGCGCTATTACGGAATCTGCCGATATTTTCGCCCACACAGGATACCACCAGTGTAGGATAGTAATGCTTGCGTCTATCGGCTATGTCATAGCCTTGAGGATCGCGATGCGCAAAGAAATTGCGCTGTTGCATGTTTTGGGAATGGTAACGCGCCAATTTTACCAGGCCGGGTTCGTAGATTAGTGGTCTTAAGGAATATCGGGTTCTTTCTACATTTGTAAGCCGCCAGACTTCTTTTTCAAAGTTTTCAATGCTCATGGTCTTGGTCTTTGCCGGCAAAGCGCCCATTGTAAGTGCTAAAGTCAATAAAATTAGTAGCCATTTCTTCATTAGTGTCTCCTTTGGTTAGAACGTAAATTGTAAAGCCAGGGTTTCATCTTCAAAGCGAAGCCGCAGCTTGTTTTTTTGGGATTCAAAATCGGCCAGATGCGCATCCACATAGGCGTCCAATACACTGAGGGCAGCGGTAATTCCGATCCACCAGATGTCACTGGTACGTTTATCTTTGAACTCATCTGCCTGCTGCCGGTAGCGCTGTGTGAGATAGAGATCTGTACTGGAGGATGCTTTGGATTTGTAGTCCTCCATCTTGGAATCATGATAGATAGCTGTGCCGATAAGATAGGATTGCAAACCGATCACTACAGAAGCCTTGACATAAGCCTGGTTGTAGAGCTGTCCTCCGCCTGGGATAAAAGCAGAATACAGCATGGCATGGGTGGGATTCACACCGCAAAGAGCCGTCACCCACAATAAGGGAATTATTATTAATCTTTTCAATTATCAGCCTCAATCTCGATTTGTGATCACTCTCTTGAGGATCTGAATAGTGTCAAGCAGAAAATGCTTTTTTCCACCTTTTCCTGACGCTGTAGGGGCGTTGGGCCTAACGCCCGAAAACTCGTTGACCATGTTGCGAGGGAGGGATGGAGGTATGGATGGGGCTTTCGCCCAAAGCCCCTACTAAAACACCTCACGGGCATTGATGATGAAATTCACGGAATCTTCTCCAAAACCTATATCTGCCCGCAGATTCAGACGTTCCTGCGGTAAAATGGAGAAGCGAAGGCCTGCTCCGGCCGAGAAATGCCAATCCTTGAGCCTGATCAGATCAAAATCACTGGCCACCTGCCCGGTTTCGCCAAAGAGCACAAAGCCAATGCGTTGGGAAAACTTCCCTGAAAAAGGAAAGATGCGATCTTCGATCCTCTGGCTGATGCGGACTTTATCGATAAACCGCTTGGAATCGTAGGCTCTGAGACGAGCACCCAATTCTGGATACAGATAGTAGGGCACCTGCCCGGAATTGATTTCCAGATCGCTTTGAACTGCTAAGACCTGCTCCTGCCCTATTGGCAGATAAAAGCGCGCATCGTATTTACTGGTCTGAAAATCAAAATCACTACCCAAGGCGTCATCGTGCCACAATTGTTTGCTCTCCAGCCTCAAGCCCTGGCGCGGGAAAAAGCTGCCATCACTGCTGTCATATTTCAGCGAAAAGCCCAGCCCAGAGTGAAAGCTATCCTGCTTACCCAGCATATCTGTGCTCTCAAACATGCCTCCAGGCTGCACTTTTGTAGCTTTGTGCCAGCCCAGAGCCGAGATCAGGGCCACACTCAGGGAATAGTCCAGATTCCTGCGCAAAATGAATTCTGCCGAATATTGATTTGAAGTAAAAGGCTCTGAAATTTCTTGATCGGCAAAATTCCCCAGACCGTAAAAGGAATCCGGCCAAGAGCGGAAGAGCAGATCAGATTCTACTTCCCAATCGTGATAAACAAATCTGGGTATGATCACAAACAGGAATTGTTTATTTTGCGAGTAGATGGTATTGCCCAGTACGCCAAATTCCATCTTTTCTGCCTCAGACTCTGCTTCGCTGATCTCATACTTGAAAAAACTGAAGGCCCCTATCATTATCTTCGTCTCGGAAGAATAGGCCAAATAAGGATAGGCCGTGAAACTTGTCCTGGCTAAGAGCAGCGTCCAAGGCATGAGCAGCAGAATGAGAATGTATCTTTTCATATCTATTTCCTGTTGATTATTAATTGTATATTCACATAATAGCCAGTACCGCGCTTCAGCCTAAGCTGAATTTTACTTTACAAAATTCCAGAGCATTGAAAATTGGTATCTTGATTTTTAAACTTGGTTTTGGCGCTTTCGCTATATCTTATAGTCAACAGACATCAATAGCAAAAGGATTTTTATTTTTAGCAGTCGACAGAAAATCTTTGTACTAAGGAGATAACAATGAAAGTAGTAAAGAGTCTCGTAATATTGCTGATGCTCATCAGTTTCAGCAGTTGCGCACAGGCCAAAGGCGGCATGCTGATGGCCGATGGCAGAAGCCCTGTAGTGCAGGTAGTCCGCGATGTGCGTGAGGCAGTAGTGCAGATCAAGGTGGAAGCCACCGTGAATGTAAAAACAAACCGTAGTCCCTTTTTTGATGACGATTTTTTCAAGTTCTTCTTCCCCTCACCCCAGCAACAGCAAAGGCCTGTAAGCTCGATGGGAAGCGGATTTATTTATGAATATCACCCCTCCACCCGGGAAGCTTTTATCATGACAAACAATCATGTGGCAGAGCGCGGGCAGGAAGGCAAGATCACCGTAACCATGGCCGACAAAAAGACCTATATAGCCAGCGTGGTGGGCTTGGACTCCAATACCGACGTGGCCGTGATCAAAATCAAAATAGATGAAAAAGACACAATTACCGTAGCTCCTCTGGGAGATTCTTCTATCTTGGAAATCGGTGAATGGGCCATCGCCATCGGAAATCCCTTTGCCGAAGGATTGGATCGCACCGTGACTTTGGGCGTGGTTTCCGCTCTGGGTAGATACGACATCATTCAGGGAGCCAATTCCCCGCTTTATCAAGACTTTATCCAAACCGACGCGGCCATCAATCCCGGCAATAGCGGAGGTCCGCTGCTCAATATTGACGGCAAAGTAATCGGCATCAATACCGCTATTGCCAGCAACAGCGGAGGCAATATCGGCATCGGTTTTGCCATTCCCATCAATCTGGCCAAGCGCGTGGTGGATGATCTGGTGGCCAACGGCAAAGTGCAACGTGCCTACATCGGGATTTTGCCTCAGGAAATCACCCCGGATCTCGTCGAAGCCTTTCATCTGGCGGAAGTATCCGGAGTCTTGATCGCCAAAGTGGAAGCTGATAGTCCTGCAGAGCTTGCCGGATTCAAGACCGGAGATGTAATCCTGGAAATCGATGGTGAAAGAGTGATCAATGTAGCCAGATTCCGAATTGCCATCGCCACCGCCAAAATTGGAAGCAAGATTCCCATCAAAATCCTGAGGGACGACAAAGAAAAGACCCTCCAGATCAAGCTGGAAGCCTTCCCTGAAGACAGCGTAGCCGCCGTAAAAGAAAACGGCACCCAGACAGCGGTTTCCACAGGTTTTGGCGTGGAAGATATCGATAGCCCGCTGGCCAAACGCCTGAGCATCAATTCCGACAAAGGAGTGGTGGTAAGCTCTGTGGAGCCCAATACCCCCGCTGCCAGAGCAGGTCTTGAAGTTGGCTTCGTCATCATCGAAATCGATGGCACCCCAGTAAATACAGTTGGTGAATTCCGCAGTGTGCTGGCCGAGGCCAAACTGCGCATGGAAAAGGAAAAACGCAATATTATTCGCATCTATGTGCTGGATCGCAATCAGGTTCCGCAATTTAGAGTGCTGCGTTTTGAATAGATAAGAGCAAATCTTTTGCACATAAAGCTGGATGCCCGAAGGGGGTGTCCAGCTTTTTTTCCTTAAATAGTGAAACAAAGTAGCGGGATTGGCAGAGATTCTTTAAGGTCAATCCCTGCGCTCGGAATGACCTGCTTTGAGATAGCTCTGCCAGCCTGCCCTGCCCCATTTGTTGTGCTGTAGATGACGTGGAGATAGCAGGAATAAATCCTCCTATCTCCACGTCATCTACAGCACAAGCTATTCAAGAAGACCACTGCCTGTCCCGGACTGGGAACGCTAAACATTGCTAATCATAAAAACGGAGGAATTCCTGCAAATCAAGGAGATTCAGACAGATCATGTCTAAACAAAGTTGACAAAATCCCCAGCTTTTACATCTTTGCTTCATGGAAACTAAGAGGCAAATCGAAGAACCGCTGCTGGCCCCGGTGATGTATCTAAAAGGGGTGGGAGAGCATCGCGCCCGGCTGTTGGCAAAACTGGGAGTACAGACCGTGCTCGATCTCATGGAGCTCTTCCCGCGCACCTATCTCAGCCGGTTGGTAAATCCCACTTTAGGTGAATTGCAGGTAGGAGACTTGGTCTCCCTCACCGCAGAAATCTCCTGGGTGGATGCCAAGCCCACTTCCAAAGGCAAAAAGATCCTGAGTGTGGGCGTAAATGACGGCAAAATCGGCCTTACCTGCGTGTGGTTTGCCTATCCTCAAGGCTATCTGAACCTGTTCAAACCGGGAAAAACCATCTGGTTGAGCGGCACTCTTTCCGCCTTCAACAATCAATTGCAGATGAATCACCCCGATTTTGAGATTCTGTCTGACGATCATGAAGAAGATAGCTTCTGGAAAAGCAGGCTACTTCTGCCAGTCTATCCGCTTACGGAAGGAATCACTCAAAATCTCATGCGCAAGCTCGTGCTGAGCGCCTTTTCCACTTATGCGAATCAGATCACGGAAAATCTGCCGGCTTTCATCATCGAAAAGCATCAGTTTCCGCCCCGTCGGGACGCTTTGCAGATGATGCACTTTGCTCAAAAGACCCAGGCTGCAGAGACTGCCAGAATCCGCTTTGCCTATGAAGAGTTCTTCTACTCACAGATCATGTGGGCAAGGCACCGCGTTTTTCATGAAAAGAAAGAACAGGGCATCAAGCACGAAAATCACCAGAAACTCACCACTGCGCTGAAGGAAAGGCTCACCTTTGAGCTAACCTCAGCTCAGAAAAGAGTAATCCGCGAGATCTTTGCCGATATGTGTTCGGATATCCAGATGTCCCGCCTCATGCAGGGAGATGTGGGTAGCGGCAAGACCATCGTGACCCTTTTTGCCATGCTGTTGGCGGTGGAAAATGGCTATCAGGCCGCGTTAATGGCGCCCACGGAGATCCTGGCAGAACAGCATTATCAGAACTTCACCCGGCTTCTGGAGCCTCTTTCCCTGAAGGTAGTCCTGCTCAAAGGCGGCAATTACAAAGGCAAGGCAGAGCTGAAAGAGCAGATCGCCAGTGGCGAGGCTCAGATAGTCCTGGGCACCCATGCTTTGATCCAAAAAGATGTGAGTTTTCATCGGCTGGGTCTAGTAGTGGTAGATGAACAACATCGTTTTGGCGTGGAGCAAAGATCTCTGCTAGCTGCCAAAGATAGCCATCCGGATTTACTCTATCTATCGGCCACACCCATCCCCCGATCTTTGGCCATGACGGTATATGGAGATTTGATGGTAAGCCAGATCGATGAAATGCCTCCAAACCGCAAGCCTGTGCTTACCTATGTGCGTTCGGACCGCAAGTTTGACACCGTGCTCAGCGATGTGCAAAAAGAGCTGGAAAAGGGCCGCCAGGCTTATTTCGTCTGTCCCTTGGTAGAGGAAAGCGAAAAGCTGGCTTTGCTCGATGCCCAAAGACTCTTTGAATATCTGAAAAACAAGATCTTCACAAAGTACGCGATCGAACTAATGCATGGCCGCATGGCAAACAAAGTCAAAGATGAAATCATGCAGAGATTCAAAGCTGCCGAGACACAGATCCTGGTCTCCACCACCGTAATCGAAGTGGGTGTGGATGTAGCCAATGCCACCGTGATGGTGATCGAGCATGCCGAACGCTTTGGTCTGGCTCAGATGCATCAACTCCGTGGCAGAGTAGGCCGGGGTGCAGATCAGGCCTACTGTTTCCTCATCGCCCATCAACCCCAAAGCTCTGTATCCCGGGAAAGACTAAGCATCATGAGCCGCAGCACGGATGGCTTTGTGATCGCCGAAAAAGATCTTGAACTCCGCGGGCCTGGAGAGATCTTTGGCTATGAGCAATCCGGCTTGCCGGAGTTCCGCTTTGCCAATCTCGTGCAGGACCAGGCAATCCTGGCTTTGGCCAGAGCAGACGCCTTTGATATCGTATTGCGCGATCCCCAATTGATGCAGGATGAGCATAAATTGTTGAGAAATATATATCTATCCAAGTATCTGAAGAAAGAAGAGCTTATCTTATATTAGTGTCTTATCCGGACTAAAAAGCACTTGACGGTATCAGCCCTCGTACAAAGGTGAAAAAAACTAAGTACTGAGGTGCCCATGAAAAAGGTGAACATATTATTCCTGCTGATTATAATCAGCACAGCCGTATTTGCGGAGAGGGTCAAATTTGATCCCGATTGGTTCCAATCCCGCACGATAATCGGCTGCTTTACAAAAGAAGCAATTCCCAATATAGATGGAAAACTGGACTTTACGATAGAGCGCGGCGTTGTCCGCACCGGAATAGAGACCATCGATGCTCTGGCAGACAAATACCAGATCGTCGATCTTTTGCAGGCCCATCCTTATTTAACTGATTACAATCTGAATGATAAGGGTCTCTTCCTGCAAAACACCTACCGTTTTATCCTGGCCAGCGACGACAATATCGATGCTGCTTGCACAGATTTGCACAAAGACGCCAGCCTCATCTATGCAGAGCTGGAAGCCATCAACCGTCAAAAATTCGTGCCGGACGATCCCATGTTGCCCCAACAGTATGCCCATCCCTTGCTGCAGAGCTTTGACACTTGGGATTATGTAACCGGAGACCACGATATCATAGTGGGCGTTACCGATAGTGGTGTGAAATGGAATCATCCTGATCTGATGGGAAACATCTGGATCAACCCTGCCGAATCCCCTGGCATGAGCATCAATTGGAGCCAAGGCACGATTCTGGGCGGAAACGGTCAGGACGCCGGTGAAGGCGGAGGCAAAGCCGACGACCTGGTAGGTTGGGACTTTGTGGATAACGATAACAACCCCATCCAAAATTATGCCGCCAACGATCATGGCACTCACGTGGCCGGATGCGCTGCCGCTATGGGAAATAATGGCATTGGCGTAGTCGGCACCGCACCCAATGTGTCCATTCTTTCTTGCAAAGGCGCCCCCAGCAATGCTCCTTCCACCGGTGTGCAATTTGCTTATGATCAAATACTTTATGCTGGTCAGGTCGGCGCACACGTGATCAATGCCAGTTGGGGCGGACCCGGTAATGGCACTTATCCCAATAGCATCGTAAATCACGTGACGCTTTTGGGTGCTACCGTAGTATCTGCTGCTGGAAACGACAACGTGCAGCATGGCGCCAACTATCATGATTATCCGGCAGATTGCGACAATGCGCTCAACGTAGCTGCTACTAATCATGCGGATCTCAAAGCAGACTTTTCAGATTACGGCGAACCGATCGACATCTGCGCTCCTGGCGACAACATCCTTTCCACCATCATAGGCGGCTCAGGTTATGCTTCCTATAGTGGCACATCCATGGCCAGCCCTGTGGCTGCCGGTGTGGCTGCTTTGGTAAAATCCCTGCATCCCACCATGAGCTCTCAGGATCTGCGGAATCGCTTGATGATGACGGCAGACCCCATCGACGACATTAATCCCAACCACGCGGGACTTTTGGGCACTGGCAGGATCAATTCCTTCACCGCCACCATGTATGACAAGATTCCTTATATAGTAAAAGAAGATGTGATCGTCTCCGAAATCACCGGTGATGGCGATGAAATTGCCAACCCCGGAGAAACCGTCAGTTTGAATATCAAATTGGGCAACGTGATGACCGGACTCGGCATCTTGTGGAAAGACGCCACTGACCTCAGCGCCAGCCTTAGAACAAACTATCCTGGCGTGACCATCATAGATTCAGTATCTGCTTTTGGACAAAACGGATATCTCCATGCCGGTTCATCTGCCTGGAATGCCAGTCCTTTTAAGTTTAGAACCATAGCGGATCTCCCTTCCGAGCCCATACCCTTTGAGCTCATGGTCACTTCAAACAACGCTGGGGCCTATCCATATCATAAGGTGATCCCCTTCAATGTGACTCTTTCTCTGGTCCAGGCAGGCTGGCCTTTTAATACCGGTGGAGCTTCCGCCAGTTCGCCCGTCCTGTACGATTTGGTGGGAGACAACAAAGTTGAAGTAATCTTTGGAGATCAATCCGGCAATATCAATGTCGTGAATTCCGCTGGCGTACCCGCACTCCCGAATTTCCCCCTGAGCCTTGGCTCAAACGTGGTGGGCTCCATTGCCATGGCCCAGCTTCAGAGCAACAACTACTATGGTTTTGCTGCGAGCCTGGCAAATAACAACATCGTGGCTTTCGATTCCAACGGCGCTATGCTCTTTAGCAACCCTGCCGGTGGCACCCTGCGCAGCGGTCCCGTAATCGCAAACATCATCGCAGGCGACTCGCCCAAAGTGATTGCTTTGGTTCAAAATGGCAGTTTGCAGGCTTTTAATAGCGACGGCACATCACTGCCGAACTTCCCTGCCGCTCTGGGTGGAGCTTTCCTCTCCAGCCCGGCTATCGCAGATCTGAATGGTGATGGCAATCATGAAATCATCGCTTGTGCCTTGTCCGGCCACGTGCATGCCATCAATCCTCTTACCGGACAGAACATTGCCGGCTTCCCCATTCAATTGAATGGCGGCAGTCAAAATATGATAACCATTGCCGATATCGATGGTGATGGCCAACCGGAAATTCTGGTAGCAACCAGCACCTCAGGTATGCTCTATGCCATCAATCATGACGGTAGCATCCTCTTTGAAAAGACCATCGGTGGTCCGATCAAAACCAGCCCCGTAGTAGCTGATGTCAACAATAGTGGTGGCAAAGAAATCATCCTGATCGCAGCCAATGGCACTATCTATGTGATGAACGGCTCAGGCGTGAATCTGCCAGGAACCCCGATCAGCCTGGGAACCGCGGTGGAATGCACTCCCGTAGTAGCCAGATACGATTACGGCTCAGACCTTGCCGGCATCATTTTTGGCGATACAGTGGGAAGACTGCATTCCGTGCGCATCGATGGCAGCGAATCTCCCAATTTCCCGATTTCTCTAAATGGAAATCTCAAAGTTTCCGCAGCTCTGTCCGATCTCGATCGTGATGGCGATCTGGATATTGTGATTCCTGATAACAGCGGATACTACGTCATTGATATTAAACGCCCTTACCAAAGCATTGAATGGGCTTGCTATACTGGCAGCTACAGCCGTGCCAGCAACACCTTCCAGACTGTTCCGAACCAGGATCTGGTAATTGATGCGCTGAGCACCACGCTGCTCGGAGCCTACCCCAATCCCTTCAACCCCAGCACCAATTTGAGCTTTAGCCTCAAAGAACAGGGACTGGTAAATCTCGAGATCTACAATCAGAAAGGACAGAAAGTTCGCACTCTGCTCAGTGATACCATGCCTGCGGGCGAGCATCGCATCCATTGGAATGGTACCGACGACAGCGGCCGCAACGTGGCCAGTGGCCTGTATTTTTATCGTATGAAATCCGGAAAGTACAGCAGCACCCGCAAAATGATCCTGATGAAATAAACTAACACGACTAAATAAAAATGAAAGAGCCTCCCATCTGGGAGGCTCTTTTTTTAGGCGCTCTTTCAAACCGAGCGGGGAGCATTATATCCTTTATCTGATTCTGCAGATTAAAGCAAAGTTTACACGAAGGGGAATAGAAATTGCATCTTAAGTAAACTACAGATTGTAAGAATATTATATCAAGGAAGGCTGATCGCTACACATCGTCTATAGTTGAGGCTTTGGACATACACCACTACTTTGCAAGGTCTTTTTGAATTTGAGTTTCTGGTAGGGCTTGCCGTTTACTTCCACGATTCTATCATTTTCGATAAGCTCAAAGCCAAGGCTCAGAGCCAGTCGCACCATTCTTTCATTGCCGGACCAGGTCTCGCAATACACTTGTTCCAGGGGGTTGGCTTGAAAGAGGTGCTGAGCCCACATTTCCAGGGCTTCCTTGCCTATTCCCCTGCCCCAAAAGGCCATTTCCGGAATGGAGATACCAAGGGCCAGGTGTTCCTGAGTTTTTTCAATATGGTAGCTGGATACCCAACCAATATGAGTATTATCCACCCAAATCTCAAGTCTTGATTTTAGCTCTTGTGGTCCCAATTGAATTCTTTTTGATAGTCTGTCTATAAGGCTTGCGGCAAAATCCTCGCTCATTTCTTCCCAGGGAGCATCCCATTTTGTCCATTCCAGCCCTGGTGTGAACCAGGCTCGATAATCAGTCAAATCAGCTGTTGTCGTATCCCGTAAAGTAACTACTTTCCCGATGATCTCTGTAATCATTTCAGATCTCTTTACTCATTTGAGACCGTGGTCCCTAGAAGGTCTTGTTCGCTGCAGACCGGCTGAAGCCAGATTCATCTTAGCAGCGCCAAATATCTTAGTGTGGGGGCAGATAAATAGAACATTAGACATTGCGAATCCGCCTTGTTCAGTTTTTCCAATACTCTGCAAGGTCAAGCGGGTGTCAAGTGGAATAAATGCGGGAAGCTCCCCTACTCCAAAACCGCTGTTTGCTGTCGTTTCGCACCGGCTGAAGCCAGTGCTACGGGGAGCGCCACTACATAAACAAACCCCGGACGAAGCCGGGGTTTTGCATTATACTAAAGCAGGATAGTCTGCCGGTAGATTTATTCCATCAGCATCATTTTGCGGGTGCTGCTAAAAGTCCCGGCGCTGAAGCGATAGAGGTAAAGGCCGCTGGCAAGCGGATTCCCCATGTCGTCTCGACCGTTGAAGACTACCTTGTATCTTCCTGCAGCCTGATTTGTATTCACCAAACTACGGACCAACTGGCCTTTCGCGTTGTACACATCGAGGCGCACATTGCCGGCATCCTTGAGCTCGTAGCTGATGGTGGTTTCAGGGTTAAAGGGGTTCGGATAGTTACCACGCAGAGCAGTTACTGTAACTGGCACAAGTTCATCTTCATTGGCGACAGGAATCATAGTGACGTTCGCAATGGTCACTTGATTTTCGTACACGATGAGATTTGCCTTGGTGAGCGTGCCGTAGCCCTCAGCCGCAGCGGTAAGAACGTAATGTCCGGGAAACAAGCTCATGCTATAGGCACCAGCGCTGTCTGTGGTAGTGCTGGGTCCACCTGCTATAGACATGGTGGCACCAGCTATTGGCTGGCCTGCCTGATCTTTCACGAAGCCGGCAACGCTGCCATTCAATATTGCTTTTTCCAGAGCATTGGAGAGGGCGGGAGCAGACATCATATCGCCAGTATAGACAGCTTTCACAGCCCATTTGTAGTTGTTGCCGGGCAGGGTAGCCCAAGCGGGATCGGTGACGGTTGTGGTGTTAATGGGGCTGGCAGTAAGGCTTATCCAGTTAGCTTGGTGGGACTGATCAACTGTCAGCAAACGGTAAACTGTGTAGCCGATCAAAGCACGGCCTTTGCTAAGATCCGGGCTTTGCCAGCTAATCTGCACAGACTGTTCATTATCAATGAGCGCTGCGATTACGCTTTGAGGAGGGTTGATATTCTCGCTTAAAGCGAAGTTCAAAGTAGCGGTTTGGTCTTCCACGATTGTCACAGTGTGGGTTACTGAAGTATAGCCCTGTTTGCTGGCGGTAACACTATGAGTTCCCACCGGAATAAGATGCAGGGTGTAGCTGCCATCTGTAGCGGAGCCAGTGGAAAACTCGGTGCCCGCTACCTCAATCAGAGCTCCCGATAAAGGAGCGCCCGCAGCGCTAATTACGCCACTAAGGCTACCTACAGCATCCAAGGCAGGGTTAAAATCTGCCAGCATGCGCGGAGTAATCTGGGCTGCTTCCTGGAAGTGAGCGATGATGCCCAGCACGCTGAATTGTCCGGTGTGCATGGGGGTATCGATATAATCCACATCGAAGAAGCTGGTACGGAAGCTCATGGCGCCGGTGGCATCAGAAATGGGATAGGTCACAGCCGGATTGGTGGCGTAGTTTCCGCTGGGACTATCAAAGCTCACACCGTTGATCTGCACCAGGCGGGATTGATATTGGTTCACACCGATATCGGAATTCAACTCTGCCACAGTGACGGTGGGCACAAATACGTTGTTGCCACTGGATACCGCAGGACCGGGATCAGCCGTGGGCAAAAACTGCAGAGTCTCAAAGTACATATTCAGCTTTCCGGTGAGGCCAGCGATGGCATCACCAACCTGGTAATTGCTGGTAATCACGCCAGGTAGATCGTCGATCAGGATGGCTTTTCCAGCATCTTGCACAAACTTCTGATGGCGGTTATTCTGTTTGAAGGTGAGGATTACCTCGCCTGTAACATGATACACCGTGCTGTTATCGGCAGGCTGTTGCCAGAGCTCGCTGAGGCTGGCGACGTTCACATAAAACGCATAGTTCGCAGTTACAATGGCACTGGGTTCATAGCCCGCAGCATAAGCTCTGGCCTTGATGGTGGTTGCTGTGCTCACAGTGATGGGAGCGGTAAAAGGGGTAGAGGATTGGCTGGGTGCGCTGCCATCGGTGGTGTAATAAATGCTGGCTCCGGCCGTAGCAGTCGTGATGCTCGCAGCAAAGGGAGCGCCATAATGTCCAGAAGGTGGATCGAAAGTAGGATTAGCCACATATTGCTGGCCGCTGCCATAGGCAGTCCAAGTGATATTGTCGATAGTTAGTTGCCGGTTTACTGTTCCGCCTTGAAGATGGCGAATCTCCATGGTGAAAGCACCGGGAATATTGATACCGTTCACGATGAACTCATGAACAGTGGGATCTGCGCCCTGAGCCCCGCCAAAGATCTGGGAATCTGCCACCCAGATATCATTGATATACAAGGCCACCTGGCGATCCCCTGCAGAGGTGTAGGCTTTACGCATTTGCACTGAGAAATTGCCAATACCATTGGGGATCTGGCCGGAGACGATCCTGCTGGGGACTGCGCTGCGGCGCAGGATCATACCGTTGCCATCAATGGAGTTGTCATTGGCGCCGGCTACGGCGCCGGTTACATGAAAGTAGTTCCAGGTGATTCCGCCATCACCGTCAAAGCTGCCGTCCACGTAAGCGGTCTCAGCGTAGTCAAAATTGGCGAATGTTTCCAGGCCTTGTGCCCAAACAGCTCCCGCTGCGACAAGGCAAATGATTAAAATGAGTGCTTTTTTCATATTTTCCTCCACTCTTTTGTATATGCTGTCTTTTTTATCTGTCGTGAGTTCTGCTCAAAAATGTGCACAAGGCCAGGCCGAATAGACCCAGAAACCGTGTCTGCACAGATTGCAAGCAGGGTTCATCTCTTTTCACAGACTCACTTTAGTCCTTGGGTGAGAGTTTTATATTCTTTTGAATTGTGTCAACAAAAAAACGAGCTGGCATCCTCCCATCTTTCTGTAACGCTGGCTTTAGCCGGCCGTTCCGCTGGCTTCAGCCGGTGAGAACTATCTAATGGAAAATATGCTTTAGCACTTGCCAATAAGATTCAATAGATGGTTTTGCATACAGTTAGGAGCTATTTCAAATTCTTGACGCACCGTCTGAAGACAGTGCTACGGCCGGCTAAAGCCAGCGGAACGGCCGGCTGAAGCCAGCGTTACTAAGCTCGTCCTTTATCCCATGCCCGAGGATTGCAGTGCTCTCTCTCTGTATAGTTTGTCGTGAAGATGGCGAGGAGATAGGAGGATTTTTTCCTGCCATCTCCACGTCATCTCCACGACAACAAATGGGAGAGGGCAGTCTGGGGCGGAAGCGCTTCCACCCCAGATCTGCTGCTCAATCATTCAGATGCTTAATTCAGGATTACCTTGCGGCAGCTCTTCTGTTTTCCTGTGGTAAAGGAAAGCAGATACACTCCCGGAGCGAGTCTGCTGCCGTTTTGGTCGCGTCCATCCCAGCTAAGTTCAAAGTTGCCTTTGGCATTTCCCACGGTTTGATAAACGCGCGCCCCTTTGATATTATAGATTTTAAGCTGATAGTCCTGATGGGTTTCACAGGTCCCCAGCTTGAGGGTGAGGCTGGAGGTGAAGGGATTGGGATAAGCTTCCTGGATCCCTGTAACCACCGGCGCTTCAGGCCCTTCAGGATTGCCCACAGTCACCTCATAGTAAGCGGTGGAAATAGCGCTGGATTCCCATTTATTAAGGAAGGCTTTGGCCTTGATGGTGGTATTTTCCTTCAAGTGAATCGCTACAGTGTACAATGTGGAGGAGGAATTTGGTTCAGTTTCGTCTGTAGTATAGCGGATTTCTGCAGCCGGTGTGGCGCAGGTAATGCTCACATCGATAGCCTCAGTATATTCCCCGGGTTCAGGCGAAAACTCCGGTGCAGCTACCGTGCCCGTAATGGTGTAAAGTCCCTGCTCTGTTGCACTGGGTGCCCAGGTGTTCAGGAATGCTTTGGCCTTTAGAGTAGTGGTGGCATTGATCGAGATGGGAACGCTGTACAGCGCGGAACCAGTAGTGGGCTCTGCTCCGTTTGTGGTATAGCGGATTTGGGCCCCACCCGTACCGCAGCCTATGCTAACGATCTGAGCAGTGGTATAGGTTCCTGGAACAGGAGCAAATGAGGGGGTAGCTACTGTACCAGTAATGGTATAGACTCCCGTGGCCGTGGCACTGGGTTCCCAGCCAGTCAAAAAGGCTTTGGCTTTCAGAGTAGTGCTGCTGCTGATGGGGACAGGAGCGTTGTAAGGCATGGAAGAGCTTGTGGGCTCTGCTCCATCGGTGGTATAACGCATTTGTGCACCAGGGGTGCTGCAGGTGATGACAACATTCTGAGCTGTGGTGTAAGTACCGGCTACAGGAGACAATGCAGGTGTAGCCACAGTGGATGTGATAGCATAAATCCCCGTGGCCGTGGTGCTTGGTTCCCAGCCGGCCAGGAAGGCTTTGGCTTTCAGAGTAGTTGTGCTGCTGATAGGCACTGGAGCGCTATATAGCGTGGAACTCGCAGTGGGCTCCTCTCCACTTATCGTATAGCGTATTTGTGCACCGGGTGTGGCGCAAGAAATTGTCACGTTTTGGGCAGATGTATAGCTGCCAGCAGGAGGATCGAAGCCGGGAGTTGCTACCTGGTAGACAGTTCCTGTGGCATTGATCTGGTAGAGGCTGTTCGGATATGAGCCCACGGTGCCGTTTACTTCAGAGACCAGAATATTGGTATCGGTAAAGATTTGTTGGGTATTGTGGTTCCAGACCTTGAAGGTGATCGCTTCGCCATCGGTCTCGGTGAATACCTGCAATACGCAGCCCGCAACGCCTGAGATCACCTGCACGGGGGTCTTGCCCCGAAGCTGGTGAATTCCATTCACGGCAACATACGCAGCCAGGACGTCGCCATCTGCGGCCGGGAAGCCATTGATACTCACCTGAGCCATCACAGTCATACTACCGCTCAGCACCAGAGGAGGACCGAAAGGATCGGTGGGCGCCCCTCCGGATTCGGGAAATACGATTTCAAGCTCAGTAAACATCACTGCTCCACCATCGTTGACAGAGTGGGCAGGTGGATCAATGGCATTGGCGCCCCAAGTGTAATCATCGTAAAACATCAAACCGATGCGGCCTATCTTGCTATTTCCTTGCATACCTATATATTTCACCTGGTCTGCGGGATAGACCCACATGGGTTTGAGGCCGGCAAATGCGGCAGTTTCCACTTTGTTCAGGATGATGGGCTCGCTCCAATGTTCGGCATTGTCGCTACTTACCGAGATATAGATTTCAGGAGTATTGGCATAGGGAGCAAGCTCGGGATATGTGCCCGAATACTTATTGTAGAGCCGGGCCCGCATAGCATCTTGCCACAACGCGACCATCATGCCATCAGCATTGGGCTTGCTCACCTTGAGATTGCTGTAATGAAAGGTCATAGTGTCGCTATGTAGTTCATCATCCCAGTGTGGGAAGGGCCAGATCTTTTCCGGGCTGAGATAGTACTCTCCATCTGAAGCCTGTGTATACTCTGCGACGCCCCAGGGAGCCTGGGTATCCCAAGGAGTGAAAGCTTGATTATGGGTGTCGGCAGGATCTTGCTGCGGATAGATATCCGAGATGCCAAATTCATGGCTGGCGGTGTCATAGATCACGGCTTTCACAGTATGAAAGTCAGGAAAGTAGCTGCCGGTATTCGAGCTGATCGCAAACAGGGCGGGAAAGATGATCTTGCCATTGTCAGAGCTCACTGCATTCAAATGGGTGGAATTCACTATACCCCAGTGGATCTCGTTATCAGCATAAGGGGTATTATTGACTTGAAAGAAACCGGGACCACCAGGAGATCCAGGGGGATTCCAAGTGGGTATGCTACCAAAATCAGTCATGCGGGTCCAGGTGCCCTGGCCATAATTCGGACACACAAACATATCCATATCCGGCTCATTAATCAGGACCTCACTGGCAGTGTAAGCAAGATGGTAACCGGCATAATAGACGTTGCCCAGATTGTCCGTGGTGATGGCATGGAAAGGACGGCGCCAATCATTATCGTGGTTCCATTGGTTCATTTCAGGAATGGAAGTATAGCTCCATTGCAAAGGGAGTCCTCCCTCCACCATATCCCCATCGAAATCTGTATAAGCGATGAGGACGTTTTCACTGGGCTTTGCACCGGTATTGTGAGCTACAGAATTGCGGGCTGCCACATAGGCTCTGCGTTTTCCGGTGATGGGAGAAGGCCCGATCTGGAGGGTAGGCCAGATGAATTCATTGTTAGTAGAGGCTGCTTGACCATTGATCAATACAGCCAAAGGGTTGTTGACGATCGTTTGAATTTCATTGAAGAGGCCGGATATCCCATATATAAAGGCATCGGAAGTGAATTGGACTTCAAGTTCGGGATCCGTATCGGCATTGGCATGCCAGGCGTACAAGGGCTTGCCGCTTACGGGATCTACCGCCAGCGAGGGATAGCCTTCGTTATTGGTCATCATGGTAATTTCATTGCTGTTCTCTATGTTCCCGCTGGCATTGATGCGTGCATAGTACACACGGCGGGTACTGTTGGGGGTTCGTTTGCCATGATAAGTCATGAAATATCCACCACCTGCGGCATCTGGAATCAGACGCAGGGGCAAGGAATTGTAGCTACCGATCATGTAATCGTAATAGCTGGTCAAAAGAGAAGTTGGATTGCGGGTAAAACTGTAGGATGGCGCAGTCCGCTGCAGTCTTTGGCTGTACCCGGTTTGAGGGCTAACCAGAGGCTTGTTCAGATTGTCGGGTATCATCTGTTTGGCAAAAGCCAGCCCAATAACCAGGCAAAGGCTAAGTAATAAGAGCTTTTTCATCACTCCTCCAAAAGAGCTTATATTTTGCTTTGTTTCTTGGGGGGCTGGATCGGGATGCTATGTAGTGGAAGCTTCCCATCTGGCTCCAGAGCTCCAGAGCCCCAGATCATTTTGCTAACATCACTTTGGCTGCCTTGCGGTATTTACCCGCTTTCAGCTCGATCAGATAGATTCCGGAGCTTAAAGTCCGGCCTTCGTCGTCGGTACCGTCCCAGTTTAGACGGTGGTATCCAGGGCTATAGCTCGTCTGAGTAAGCTGGCGCACTTTCTGGCCTTTCAAGTTGTAGATATCCACGTTTACCATAGTGTTCTCCTGCCCCACACTGAAAGATATCGTGGTACTGGGATTGAAGGGATTGGGATAGCAACTGTGGAAATGGCTAGGCACTGCGATGTCCTCAGCTTCGGTTTTGGGCTCCAGAATGATGAATTCCGGATAGCTGCCCAAAGTGGCATTGGGCTGGCTGCTGAAGCGATTGGCAAGCTCGATCTCAGTTCCATCTGCCTGAACCAGCCACAGACTGATCTCTTCATTAGCAGCTTCGGTATAGATCTGCAGCAGCGCTGCCGGAAAGCCTTCCGGTGCGATGAGTTCCTGGGCTCCTCTTAGTTCTTTATTGACTCTGGCGCTCAGGATATCTCCAGGCTGGGCCCAGTCGCATCTGGCCAGCAGAACCATACTGGAAGACAGAGCTTTGACTTCCAGCCGGGGTTTTGCCACTTCAGGAGTAGAAACTGTCTCACGGTTGACAGGATAGACCAGGCTGTGCGCACCTGCAAGCTTGATCCAATAGCCCTTGCCGGGAGACATGGTGGTAAGCGTGGAGTAAGGATTGCCGGGAAAATACACCCCATCAATACCTTTCACCTGCTCTAACCAGGTGGAAACGCTTTGCATAGCAGTGGCTACCGGCATCGGATCCTGCGGTAGATATGCCGCCATATTCCAGCCTTCTTCCAGAGCCAGGGGTGTATCAGCCGGAATCTGAGGGCCGGCTACAATCCAGATGGCGCCTGCGCTGAGCTGAATATAGTAAGCTTTGCCATCGGTCAAAGCATTGAGCACAGAATAGGGATTATCCGGAAGATATACACCTTCAGTGCCCTTCACCTGCATGAGCTGAGCGGAAATCGGGGCAAAAAGGCTAGGCAGGCTGTGATCTGCCGCAGAGACGTTCAAGGAAACCAGATTCCAGCCACTCCCCAGGAGGATACTTTGGATTTGGCTGGCAGGAGTCATGAAGAAATCTGCTGTGGTATTTTGATCTACAGAGACCACGATGTTTTCCTGGATGAGAGTATTATAACCTGTAGCGCTGGCACTTAGGCTGTAGATTCCCACAGGCAGCTCCAGGCTATAGGCGCCAGCACTGTTTGTGGTGGTAGTAAATGCAGCTCCTGCAGATACCGAAGCACCAGCAATGCCTGCGTTGTTTTCTTGCCTCTTCACGTAGCCCAGGATGTTGCCAGTCTGCACTGCTTTGGCCAGGACATTTGAGAAGGCGGGAGCAGATATGGCGTCCGCCGTATAGAGGGCTTTTACAGCCCATTTGTAGCTGCCGCCAGGCAAAGCGCTCCATCCGACATCCTGAAAAGTAGTAGGGCTGATGGGGCTGGGAGTCAGAACGCTCCACAGTGCTTCATTGGATTCCTCTCCTGGCATCAGACGCCATACTTTGTAGCCGATAAGGCTAGGTTCACGGCAAAGCGTTCCCTCAGGAATACCCGAATTCTGTGCAGCAGCCCGGCTGGCTGGTATGAATGCACTATGTACTTTTAAGATTTGCTTGGGCTGGTCTCTGGCGATATTGTCACTATCTAATCTGCTGGCCTGAGGGGCCTCATACATAGGCTCTGGCATCTGAACCATAGCGCTGCCCTGAGCTACAAAGCCCTGAATCAACCAGTTGTATGTAAAGATATCACTCAATTGAGCCAGCGTGGTCCAATTATCGTTGAACCTCATGATGTTGCCCTTGCCAGGCACCATGGGTCCCTCATCACAACCAGCGGGAAAACCGGCCTGAGCATTGACTTCGTAGCCAAACCAGAGATTGCCAGTGCTTGGGATAGGAATAGAAGTGTTAAGCTCCACTTCGTTCCAGCTATCTATGGTGAAGGCAGTTACGAGCTGAGAATGTACCATGCTGCCAGGAGTGGTAGCAGTGCCGCCAATCCAGACTTTGATGGTATATACGCAATTCACTTCTCTGGGCACAAAACTCACATGGGTCAAAGTAGAACCCTGGTAAGCGGCCAGATCAGCGCTGTCATAGCGGTGAGCTACATCAAAGATGACCGCAGCACCGGTGCCGATCGAATTGTCAATATCTTCAGGATGGCACCAGGTGATCCATTCTCCAGGGGCTGGAGGCGCAGGGACGTTCCAGCTCAGATGAACATCGTTTCCTATCACACTTGCCTGAAGGTTTGAAGGAGGATAATTATCATCCCGCTCCGCCTCAGTAAGCGAAAAATCCAGAGTAGAGGTTTGTCCGTTGGGCAGATTTATGGATAGGGATAATGGATCGTAGCCCGTCTTGCTGGCAACTATCTGAGCAGGTCCAGCAGGAATACCAGTGAGTGTGTAGCCGCCGGAAGCATTTGTAGTGACGGTGAATGTAGTACCGGAAACGCTTACGGTTGCTCCCGCCAGGCCTGTTCCTGCGGATGATACCGTGCCGGTGAGATTTGCCTGGCTTACCGGATACAAATTGAGAATAGCACCTTGATTTTGGGCAAAATTATGACTGTTGGGATTCAGATTGTTAAGATAGAAATAGCCATTGTAGTCCCCGCTCCAGCCCCAGTTAAAATGAAAACTGGTGGTTCCTTGATAGCCATCCAGAACAAAGGCATGCCCACCTTCTGGGGCCAGACCCCGATAGATGATTGGGCGTCCCAGATCGAGATCGCCTCTCAGCATCGAAGCCCAGGTCGAGCTGGAAAATGAGGCTGCACTCTTGAGCTGTGCCCCGGTATTATAGCGGAAATAGTTTATCATCGCAGAGCTCACATCCTCAGCATAGGCCCCGCTGCCACTTGCGGAATAGGCCATATTCACAGAAACCCCGCAATGATAAATCAAAGTGGCTATGCTGGTATTTACAGAACTGATGCTATTGGGCATACTCGACCAATTGTAAGTGGTAGCTCCAAAATTCGCGCTTTGAGTGCCGTGGCCGGAAGCATAGTAGGAGTGCGATCCCACTCCGGTGGCAGGATGGTTCCATTTCTTCATCACCTGTGCCATGGCCGTGGCCACACAACCTGCATAGACCCTGCCTCCGGGACCGCTGGCAGCAGTAGGGCAAGAGTAGTTATAGGGGAAATCCTGATCCCAGGTGGTGCTCAGCAAAGGGGATACACCGCGGGTGTAATTATAGTCCGAATAGTCTCCCCGGCGTAAAGCAATCCAGGAGGCATCCACCTGCCACTGCGGATTTTCACGAATCTCTTTGATGCTCCGCGAATATTGATCCAGATACCAGCTTACATGTGCAGGAATAGCTCCCGCTGGAAAATCGTTCTCCAGTGAATAGCCCAATACTGGAATGGAGCAGTCTTCCGCAGCCACCAGAATAAAGCCCACCGGCTCAAAGCGCAGGATGTAAAAATCCGCTTCTGCTCTTGCAAAACTGCCAAAATACGCTTCGCTTTCTATAAATGTGGGTTTGGATCCACTTAGATGAGTGAATACGGACAGACCGATTGCCTGCGCTTCACTTTGCGAGATCACGGCTGCGTAGCTCAGCCAGACCATCAGGCCTAGCACTGCTATAATAATGAATCGCTTCAAAACTCCTCCTTACTTGAAGAATAAAGCTTATACTGCCAAGCGGTGTCTAGCCGCAGGCAGTTCGATCATATATCTTCCGGGCTCAGAGCCCGGTTGTTAACATTCGTGAAGGTCCACAGTGCGGTGCTCCATAGGTAGAAGCGCTGGTCTGCGCAGGGTAAAAGTGGGTTCCAGCTTTCTTTCTTGGTACGGCTTTTACCTCTTGAGTGAGAGTATTATTACCCTTAGTATCTTGTCAATTGGATTTTTGCGCAGGAGGAAGATTATTTTGAGGGTTTTAGCGTTTTAACGTTTCGACGTTTTAGTGATAGCGGAGGTTTTAGGGATTTTCGTATGGGCGAAACGGAGTTTGTCAGTACTATCTCTTTTTCGGTGTTTTCGGTGGTAAAAAACAAGAGCGGAGGATATTCTCCTCCGCGTCCTGGCAAGATAGTTTCGTCTTTTACAGTCCTCTGATGAGTTCGATCAGTTCGTCTTTACTGATTTTGGAAAGGTCCACCTTCAGCATCAGGTTCCTTGCCTGGTCTTCAATGCTTTTTAACTGCTGGCTGGCTTCTTCTTTCAGGCATTTCACATCATAGGCTATTACCTGTTGCTGAAAGCCTTTGATATCCAGCGACACCGGCTCGGAGCATTCCACAAAGTCCCGCACATAGCCCCAGGTTTCGTGGCTGATCAGGATATGATCTGCATCGGCATAGGTCTGCAGCCTGGCAGCAAGATTCACCGGACTGCCGATGATGGTATAATCCATGCGTTCGTAAGAGCCAAAATTGCCCACAGTGACAAAGCCGGTACTGATTCCCATGCGGATGCGAAGAGGGTAGGGATAGCCAAGCTGGAACCATTCCTTTTGCAGTTCCCTCATGCGTGTGCGCATTTCCAGGGCCATGGCCACACAACGTTTGGCATGAGTGAAATCATCTGTAAACACGGGATCACCGAAGAATACCATGATGGCATCCCCGATGTATTTATCCAGAGTCCCACCATGTTTGTTGATGATGATGGTCATTGCTTCCAGATATGAATTCAGGATAATGGACAGCGATTCGTGTTCCATGTTATTGCTATGAGAGGAAAACTCCTCGATGTCCGAAAAGAATATGGTCAGCTTGACACGCTTGGTTTGGTTCAGTTCCACCAGCTCCTTGCCATGGGTGATCTTTTTGAAAAGAGGAGGGGAAACGTAGCGGCTCAGCCGCTCCAGGAGTTTAATGGTGCGTTCTTGCTGTTTATCGCTGAGCTTCGTGAGGCTGAAAAACTGATGCAAAATCTTGACGTACGCATCCAAGAGCTCCTTGTATGCACTGGTATTGATAAAGCCCTGCTCTTCATGGTCTTCCAGGCATTGCTGCGCTATGTCTACAAGTTCTCTTTCATGCTTGAAAATGTCATCAATTTTGGAGATCATGGCCACCTAAGTTAATATGCTATTCCTATGAGTTTGAAGGGGAAGTTTACATCTTCAAAAAACATCTGACACTGCTCCCGATAATCTTCGTCGTCTTCAGGATATCTCCAGTCTGCACTTATTTCGTGCCCCTGGTCAAAGTAGCTGCTCAGCTTAAAAAACAGGTCAATCAACATCTTGCTGCTGCTGGTGTTCAGGTAGTCTATTTGCAGGGCTATATACAGTTTCTTTTTCTCATCAGCAAAGAACTCATCTATTTTCATAAAGAGGGGCTGATAAAGCTCCAAAGCGTTTTCAGGATAGGAATTGCCGGTTATTTTCAAGATTCCTAGCTCACTATCCAATTCAATGTAGGGTGAGTATTTGGTGGCTTCTAAGATATAGTTTTCCATGTCTTATTCCTCCACACTAATAAAAATAGTTATTTCAAAGAACAGGTCACCGGAGTTTAGCTCTACAAATTTGTATTGCAAAGGTCGGTTAGCTTTGCGCGCAATGTCTATCCAGCCCAGGCCGGCACTGCCATCAGATGTGATGGTGCCTTCTTTCAATTGCTTTTGGTAATGCAGCGTGAGCTCTGCGGGCGTGAGGGAATTCAGAAAATCTATGCGATCTTTGATATCCTGCATTTCATCCGCATGGATCACATTACCGGAAAAGACCATAAACTGCTTGTCCGTAAGATTACCAATGCCGATGATCCCAATTCCTGCATCCTTCCTATAAGCAGAAGAGATCTCTGTTCTTTCACTGGAATACTTCAAGATGTTTTGCGCAGTTTCCACCAAAATAGCAAAAATGCGCCGGATGACTCGCTCATCGCAGTCATCAGTGTGCAGTTTTTCCTTGATAGACTCACCAAAGGAGGTAAGAATATCCTGCGTCAAAGGGCCTTTGTAAGAAAACTGAATATTGTTGTCATCCATCGACTGAAAGATGTTATGGGCGCTGAAAGTTTTGTTCATAATTAACCTCGTACACAGAGTATATCTGAATACCAGCAAAAAACAAGTTTTATATCATGTGACAGTCACAAGTGACAGTCACCATTATATTAAGCTACATCAGGAGCTGATCAGCGAGAGTTTTATCAAGCTATCTGCGCTTTTTGGATTATCTTATAAATTAGGGATCTATACTTCATATTTTGTGATTCTGTTCCTGGAGGAACAATGCGTAAATCTATCAATGTACTGGCTATGCTTATTCTCGGTGTCATCATCCTGGGGTTTTCCCAAAGCACAGAAACGACTCTGGCTTTGGAGGAATACAACAGAATAGTAGATGAAAACAAGAGCTATCGCAGCTACGGTGCCGAATCCGGGCTCAAAGGCAACGTTCGTTTTCAATTCGCAGATGAAGACGGCTATAGATGGTACAGTTCAAATGATGATGGATATAAGATTTATCGCTTTAACGGGGTCAGATTTGATGATGTGATCTCCGTGGATCCCTCTGCGTCTCAGGATACGATGCTGCCGGTTTTGCTGAAAACCAAGAAAACCCAGCAGATTTACGCAAGTGGCATACACACTCTATACCTTTGGCAGGATTACAGATGGAAGAAATTCGCTTTCCCTGCACAGGATTTCATCCAGAGAATGCTGATCTATGAAGACGATGTTTACTGTATTGGAGAAAAGGGAATAGGCCTGTTTGTCAAAGGCGTATGGACCTACCGTCCCCTCAAGACCAAGATCAGCGAAGCAGACGCTCAGCGGGCAGATGTGAGCAAAAGCGGGAACTTGTATGTCGCAGGAAAATACATCCCCCGGCAAAAGCCGCAGCAATCCGATGCTACCGAAAACAGCAATAAAGTGATCCCCGCGGCACGGGAGCTGCGTCTCAAAAAGTATGCCCCAGGAAAGACCAGCACCTACATGGTGGCATCTGCCGCCCAATATGCCAGTGGCAGCAATGCCGATAAACATGGAGTGCTGAAAACCGCTTTTGACTATCAGAATGAGCTGATGTGGATCTATGAAGCTGGATCGGATTTGCTCTTCAAGTACGATCTTAAAAACGACAGATCAGAGCAAATCTCTCTGGATGAAGGTGCTATGGTGCATAGCATTGTCAGCACAAATAGCGGGAAGAACTGGCTGATCACCACTACCCTGGGCATAGTGAAAGCCGATGAGCTTAACGCCGGTTATCCGAAAACTAAAGGCATGCAGCACAGCAGCTACAGCGAGATGTATCCTCGGCCCGATTACCTTGATTTTCTGTATCTGGAGGGTCAGCTTCTGTATCTTTCCACACCGCTGCAAGGTGCTGAGGGCATCAAATATACTGCGATCCGCATACTGGAGGCGAATAAACAATCACTGTACTTTCATCTAAAAGAGCTGGTGAATCCTCGCAAAGACAGCCTCTGCCTGCAGGTCTATAATTATGGCGATGTACTGTTCCTGAACTTTGAGCACGATAAATTTCAGAATGTAAGCCATGTTGTTTTTGCCAAATACCCTTTTGCACAGACAAAATCCAGAGATATACTAATAGATTCTGCTGAATATCATCTGTCCTACAGCAAGCTGATGAACCTGATCATCAACCAACGCAAGGGCAAGATTACCCTGATACCCCTGGAGATCATTAGCGAGGAAATCTATCAGGCGCCCTATCACGGACAGCAGATGAATTACATGACCGTAAGCCCGGTTCTGTATTACAAATTGCTCTCTTTTAAAGGCTATGGTAGCCAGGCCAACACCCTATTTCTACATACACTAAAAGCAGGAAAGATCCGCGAATTGGCGGCGCTGGAGAATGCTGATCTATTGGGCATAGATGAGGATGCAGAGCTGGCCTACATCAAAATCAGAGGCACGGACTCCCAGGATAAATTGTACACTTTCCCTCTGAATGGAGGAACGCAGAAGCTGATAGCGAGCCTGGATATCAACGATGAGTTCTATCTCTTCCCCGGAGGCTATCATATCTTTGATGGAGACCTGCTAAAAACCAACTTCACCCCCACACCTGCAGAAGCCGTGGCACTTTCTGGGTTCAATAAGACCTTCATGCCTGCCCTGATGGCAGATAAGATAAGTAGCGGGACAGGAAAAGCGCAAGGATCGAAACTAAATTCCCAGCTGCTGGGTGCCATGGATTATCTTGCTCTGGATATGCAATGGATGGGTTCATCCTTACAAAAAGTGACTATGATAGATGGGGAAATCTCCTCCTCCTCAGACACAGAACTCGCCAGGATTAAAATATCCGACCTCACAAAAACGCCCTACATCACGCGTGACAGAGAAACGAGCATCGGCATCCCTACACATATTTACAATCTCTTGGGCGACAGCATACTGTTCAAACCCATGTGGATAAAGTTTTACCCGAGCAGGAACATGCCACCCTTGGTTGGTCATCTGGAAAAGCTCTCCAAGGACGGCTACCGATATAGAATCAGCGAGTTTCACAAAGGGCAGCTACGTCTAAAAGAGAACGACTTTGTGTATTCTCTGAAAAATGAATATCTGCCCAATGTCACAGCCTATTTGGATGATGGTAAAGAACTATTTGCTGATTCAAACCAGCTCTTCTACCGCCACGATGACGCATGGGAAACCCTGGATATCAAACAGTTCGAGCTCTATGGCAAGCTGGAAAGCGTGAGCTCTTTAAAGGGCATCTTATGGCTGTGTTTCGATGGTGCAATCTTGCGCTTTGACCCACAGACAAAAGTTAAATATGCCTACGCTGCCGAAGAAGGAATCCCCGATAAGATGGAATCTGCCTTTGTAGAGGGCGGGGAATTGATGATTAAAACCAGCGACAAGATTTATCGCTTCAACGAATATGAAAACCCCTTGAATCTTGATATCCCCTATATTACCGTTTCCGACAATGTGAAAATAAGCGCAGCCAGCAAAATAAAATTGCGCTACACACAAAGACGCATTCATATCCCCATCAACATCCTGGGCCCTTTATATCCTGATCTCTGCCAGGTCACATACCGGCTCCTGGGCTTCAATGAAGACTGGATTACAGAGGACTATCAAAGGAATATCAGCTACACGAAGCTGCCCTACGGAAAGTTTGTGTTCGAAGCCAAAGTAACCGCCGCAAATGGAACCCAGACGCCCGTCCAGAGCATTTCTTTCCGCATCCGGCGTCCCTGGTATGCTGCCTGGTATGCCATTGTCATCTACATTCTGGCGGGCCTGGGCCTCATCTATCTGATCTATAGATGGAAGCTGTATAGCTATCGCGAAGCCAATCTCCAATTGGAACATCAGGTGGCAGAACGCACTCATGAGCTGCAGGAATGGCAAAAACGCATGACCCAATCCATCGATTATGCTCTGCTCATCCAAAAGTCCATCCTTCCCCAGGAAGAGCAACTGCGCAGATTGTTCAAGGACTATCTGCTCATCTGGCACCCCAGAGACACAGTGGGTGGAGATTTTTACTGGCTGAGTGAGCTTTCAGAGGGCGATTCCCTGCTCTTTGCGGTGATAGATTGCACGGGACATGGCGTTCCGGGAGCCTTGGTATCCATGACGGTAAATGCCGCCCTGAACCATATCGTGAGAGATGAGGGCGTAAACGACCCTGCTGAAATCTTGCAGCAATTGCATCAGGATATTGGTTTCACACTGCATCAGGAGAGCGAACGTACCCAACAGGACGGACTGGATATCTCCCTGGTAAAAATAGATTACACCGCCCACACTATTAGCTTCGCCGGAGCCGTGATGAATATCGTGGTCTATGAACCGGGCAACCAGGAGCTGACTATTTTGGAAGGCAGTAAATACTCCATCGGAGGCCTCAAACACCGCAAGACACACGTCTTTGATCCTCAGCAGATTAACTATTCCCCAGGCTCCAAACTGTATATGTATAGCGATGGCATCCTGGACCAAACCTATGAAGTCGATGTGAGAATGAAGAGATTGGGGCCGGCACAATGGTACGAAAAGATCCTTGAAATGGGTGAAAAACCTCTTCCCGAGCAAAAGCTCCTGCTTGAGGACATGCTCAAGGAAATGCTGCTGCTGGACACTCAAAGAGACGATATCACCGTCGTGGCTTTGCAGTTGTAAGGATCCCAAGCAGCAAGGACTATCGTAACGCTGTCTTCAGCCGGCCTGTTCCGCTGGCTTCAGCCGGCCGTAGCACTGTCTTCAGACGGTGCGTATCCCTTGCTTTGGCAGGCAGTTCCGCACCGTAACGCTGTCTTTAGACGGTGCGTGTTGCTTGCTTCAGCTTGCATTTTCGCATCGTAACGCTGTCTTCAGACGGTGCGTGCCCCTTGTTTTAGTAGGCCTTTCCACTTCCGAAACGCTACCTTCTGCTTCTTGGGATGGCAGAGACCAACAAGGCCGAAGACAGGCCGCGGGGATCTATCTGATCAAACTGCAAATGCGACAAAAGAATCCGGTTTGCCAAAAGGTGACTTTGGCCTATTGAGGGATCGTGACTTGCAGCGGTCTCCCTGTATAGCTTATGCTGAAGATGACGTGTAGATAAGAGGATTTATTCCTACTATCTACACGACATCTCCACGACAACCAATAGGGGAGGCAGTCCGGGCAGAGGCATATCCAAGCCTAAAAGCCAAAGATCCCAGAGCTATGGACCGAAAGTCTGGAATCGAAGGACAGATATACCCCAAAGAGTGCTGTAGGCCTATTATTTAAGATAGCAAACCAACAAACATATACCTCAAAGAATGCCGTAGGCAGGGCAGTTCAGATAGCATACAGCGCAACATTCACAGCCCGAGTCCTGGGTGGCATTTCAGATAGCACACCAACAACCAAATACCCTTGAGAATTGGAGGCCGCTAAGCTTCCCGATGAAATAGTGCTTGACTCCCAGACTCACTCAAATCTAATTGCCCCTTGATGACTTATATCATCAATATTAAAATCTGATTTCGCATGAAACCGGAATATAACCAGCATAAATGATGTTCGGGAGATAGGATGAATCGAAGAAGTGGCAAATCCATGGAGACACTTGCAAGGGTCAAAAAGCTTTCTGAGGGAATACTGTTTAGTTACCAGGGACATACAGTATGAACAATTTCATTACAAATTCCGGCCAGATGAATCTGAGGGCCAGACTTTCGACACTTATCAAAGAATGCGAAGAGCTCAAGATTCTGGTTGGCTTCTTTTACTTTTCAGGGATAGTGGAGCTGATTGATAGCTTAAAAGAAAATCCCGAACTCACCCTCAAGATCTTGGTGGGGCTGAATATAGATGCGCAGAGCTATGGGCTGGTGGAATATGCTGACAAGGCAAGCAAAAACCGCATTGAACGCATCGAAGATTATCATGAATCTGTACTGGAGGCCTTGAATACCGATATTTTCGACAATGAAACCTTTTATGAACAGGCCCGCTACATCATAGATCAGATCATAGCCGATAGGATCATTATCCGCAAAACCCTGCGTCCCAACCATGCCAAATTGTATCTCTTCCGGCTCAATGCCTTGCAGATTGGGCGTAATCAACTTTTCATCACAGGTAGCAGCAATCTCAGCAAAGCCGGGCTCAGCGACCGGGAAGAATTCAATGTGGAAATTGCCGATTACGGCTTTGAGCAGGCTGAACAGTATTTCGATGAGCTCTGGGACACTGCCATTCAGATCACCGAAGCAGACAGAGAAAAGACCAGGCTTTTGCACAATATCCAAGAAAAGACTCTGCTCAAATCCGTCCATCCTTTTGATGCCTATATGTTTGTGGTCAAGACCTGGCTGGATAGTTTCTATAAATATGAATCCAGCCGTTTCATCTCGCTTCTGCTGGAAAGAAAAGGCTATATACCCTATAAATACCAGATCGATGCAGTCACTCAGGCTATGTCCATCATCGAAGAGAATTCGGGTGTGATCCTGGCCGACGTGGTAGGTCTGGGGAAATCCATCATTGCCTCGCTGATCGCGCGCAAGCTGGATAAACGGGGCATCATCATCTGCCCTCCGGGCTTGATTGGTGACGATAGCGCCAGCTCCGGCTGGAACAAGTACAAAGAAGATTTTGAGCTTTACGATTGGGAAGTGCGCTCCGGGGGAAATCTCGATGCCATCCTCGAATATCTGGAAACCGCCCAAGGCATTGAAGTAATCGTGGTGGACGAAGCTCATCGCTATCGCAATAGCAATACCGAAAGCTATGAAAAGCTGAAATCCATCTGCCGCGGCCGCAAAGTGATCCTGCTCACGGCTACGCCTTTCAACAATTCCCCGGCGGATATCCTGGCCATGCTGAGCCTCTTTATCGTTCCCAAAAAGTCCACCATCACGCTCAGCAGCAACCTTGTGGACCTCTTTCGCTTTTACAACAGCCTCTTCAAAGACCTGGCCTTTATCCGCAAAAACTGGCAATCCAAAGACCCCGCCAAAATAGAAGAAGCGCAAAAAAAGTATAGCTCACTATTTGGTGATGAACCGGTCAATATCGCAAAGGTCATAAAGCGTTCAGCCTTGCTCTCCGGCCAGATTCGCGAGGTTATCGAACCGGTCACGATCCGCAGAAACCGTTTGGATCTGCTGGGCGATCCGGATTACCAGGATGAAGTGGGCAAGCTCTCCCAGATCGATAGTCCTCAAGAGTGGTACTACTGCTTAAGCACCGAGCAATCTGCCTTTTACGACCGGGTGATAGAGCTCTATTTTACCGATAATCCCGATAGCGCAGACCGCTTCAGAGGGCCCATCTACAAACCCTACACCTACGAAGGTGATCCCTCTGCCTCTGCTAAGATGAGCAGACAAGAGCAGATAGACCGCCTCAGTCAGGACAACCTCTATGATATCATCCGGCGGCAATTGGTAAAACGCTTTGAAAGCTCTTTTGGGGCCTTCCGCCAAAGCATCGTAAACTCCCGTAATACCTATGAAAAGATTCTCCAGTTCATAGAAGATTCTGGCGGCCGCTATGTGTTGAACCGCAAGCTGATCAACAAGGCCGAATCCGAAGATGCGGATTATATTGATGAGCTGCTCAGAGAATTTGCCGAAGAAAACAAGGATAAAGACGGCAAGAAAGACCGGATTTACCACGTGAATAAGTTCCGCTTCGAAGAGCAATTCTTTGAGGATATCGCCTCCGACATCCGGCTTTTCGATAAGATCATCTCCGAGATCGATGCCCTGGAGCTGGTAAATAACGATCCCAAGCGCCTGGCCCTGATCGATAACGTGAAAGCAGTACTTGCCACTACTCCCAAAAAAGGTGAGCCGGCCCCCAAGCTGGTGATCTTCTCCGAATATGCCGATACCGTAAAATATCTGGAGACAGATTTGATAGATAACTTTGGAGAGCGGGTCCTGGTGATCTCCTCCGGCATCAGTAAAACCCACCTGGAAGAGATCAATAGCAATTTTGACGCTGCCTACCCCAAGAAAAAGCAAAAAGACCAATATGATATTCTGCTCGCTACAGACAAGCTTTCGGAAGGATTCAACCTGAACCGCGCCCTTATGGTAATCAATTACGATATTCCCTGGAATCCGGTGCGTGTGATCCAGCGCGTAGGCCGCATAAACCGCATCAGCAAAAAGGTCTTTGAAACTCTGTATATCACCAATTTCTTCCCCAGCGAGCAGGGGGCAGACATCGTAAAAAGCCGCGAGATAGCTTCGCACAAGATGTTTATGATTCATCAAACTTTGGGTGAGGACGCCCGCATCTTTGATGCCGAAGAAGAGCCATCCCCAGCCAAACTCTTTGCCAAAGTGCAGCGCAATCCTTATGAACTCGATGCCGAAAGCCTCTATACCCGGCTGAAAAAGCAAATGCGGGAATGGGAAGAAAAGTATCCAGAACGCGTAAAGGCTCTGGAGAATATGCCAATCAGGATCAAGACCGCCAAAGCCGATCTGCAGGATGCGCTTATCATGTTCATCCGCAAAGGCAAGCTCTTTTGTGTAAGCCAGGACTTTGTGGATGAGAATATGCAGCTCTTGCCGCTGCCCATAGAAACAGCCCTCAAAAGAATCCAGTGCAGCCCGGATACTGCGCAGCTTCCGCTGAGCAAAAGCTTCTGGACAAACTACAAAATGCTGAAGGAAGAAGCCGAAAAGTTCAGCTTCAAACAGTCCCAACAGAGTAACTCCATGAAAGCCTTCAACCTGCTCTCCTCTCTTTTGCAGCAGGAAGCCCCTGAGCTGCTGCCCTGGCGCGCCTTTATCATTATGCTACGTGAAGATATTCAGGACTATGGGACCCTGGCAGAATACACACTCAGAACCATCAGCGATTGGGATAATAATGGCAAACTGGATTATGCACATATAGCGAATGAGCTTGGTGCCCTGAGCAAGAAACTGGGTAAAAACTACCTGAAACAGGTAAAAGAAAGCCTCAAAGCCTATGAACAACAGGTGATTGTGGCGGTGGAGAATAGGATAAAAGGAACTACAACATGAGTAAAATCGTATTAACTTCAAACTTTTCCAAAGAAAACTGGATAGATTATTTTGAAGGCCATTCCAGCTATTTTAGATCGGCTGATTCCACCATTAGACAGCATCAGAATGAGAATTTCCCTTCTGTAGTCCTTCTGGGGAGTATGGACTTACCGGACAAGAACCAGGTATCTGTGTATCTCATTCAAACCTGCAAACCCTTGAGCGAAAGGTCTTACCGAAAGCAGCAGTACGACCTGGCAGTGGATATCCTGAAGGAAACTCACTCACAGGCTGCATTGTGTGTATTTCATGATGCTGAAAATGCTTTCCGTTTCAGCTTGGTCTACCCCATTTACCACGGCATCAAAAAAGATTTTAGTACCTACAAAAGGTTCTCTTACTTCATCTCTGCTGATACGCCCCACCATACTTATGAACAGCAATTAGCTACAGCCCAGTTCGATACACTGAAGGCCATCAAAGACTGCTTTGATGTGGAGCCGGTCACAAGCGAATTCTTTATAGAAGTATCCTTGAAGTTTTTGGAGCTTGTAGGGGGTGAAAGAAAGATTGGCACAAAAACCTTCAAATATCCTGGAAGCTTGGTGCTGCCAAACTTAAATTCCGAAGTAAAGAAAGAATTTGCAGTCCGTTTACTGGGTAGAATCATCTTCTGTTGGTTTCTTAAGATGAAAAAGTCATTGAAAGATATGCCATTAATTCCTAATGATCTGCTTTCTACCAAGGCGGTGGCTGATATACGAGAGTCCAACTTTTATCACAGCATAGTGGAACCCTTGTTCTTTGAAGTGCTCAACAAACGCAAAGAGAAAAGAGATATCAGGTACAGAGGAGAGTTGTGGGATAGTATCCCGTTTCTTAATGGTGGACTTTTTGAACATGAGAGCAACGATTTCTATGATCTTACAGATGCCGGAACCTCAAGCTTCATAAACACTGTCAAGATCCCTAACACTTGGTTCAAAGAGCTGTTCACCGTATTTGAAAGATACAATTTCACTGTAGATGAATCCACCAGTACGGATATTGAAATCGCTGTGGATCCAGAGATGCTTGGCAAAATATTCGAAAATCTCTTGGCAGAATTGGATGAGGATACTGGCGAAACGGCACGAAAGAAAACTGGGAGCTATTATACACCTCGTGAAGTGGTGGATTACATAGTTAACACCAGCTTATATCACTACCTGGTAAGCCATGTAGCTATTGATAAAGACAGAATATGGGAATTGGTGAACTCGCCAGATAATCCGATAGCTATCCCGCAAGAGGACGTCATCAGCATTCTTGATGCCATCAGCTCACTCAAGATTATCGATCCTGCTTGCGGAAGTGGAGCTTTTGTAATGGGAGCAATGCAGAGGATGATGGAGATCATCAAAGTATTGGATCCCCAGTCCACATACTGGAAACAAAAAATAGTTGGTACCATCAAAGACCCAGTATTCAAGCAATACATTGAGAACAAACTAAAGATGGAAAACCTCTATTACATCATCAAGCTGGGGCTTATCCGGGATAATATCTATGGCAACGACATCCTCACCATGGCTGTGGAGATTTCCAAACTCAGATTCTTCCTTTCGCTCGTAGTAGATGAAACCATCGACGACAGCAAAGAGAACCGTGGCATTTTGGCCTTGCCAAACCTCGATTTCAAGTTCATTGCTGCGGATTATGTGCTGGACTTGGATTCCTCACTAACGCACAATGTTAGCTACACTCCCTATGTAAACGAGCTAAAAGATATCATTGACGAATACTTCACGGCCTATGGCCCCGAAAAGGAAAAGATCAAACAGCGGTTTTCAGATAAGCAGACAGAAATAAGCGGCAAGCTGGCAGATTCAAGCCTTCTTACCCCCGATATTGCCAAACTCTTGAACTGGAACCCCTTCTCCAATACATCTGTGGATTGGTTCAATCCGGAATGGATGCTGGGGCTGGATGAGGATTTTGACATCATAATCGCCAATCCTCCCTATGTGAGTAATAAGAACACAGATAAAGCCAAAGTGCCCCTTTATAGGGATAAGTATGGCTTTTCAGACGATCTATACAATTACTTCTTTATTCGGTCTTTGGATCTGATTAAACCATTGGGCATTCTGTCATTCATCACTTCAAATACCTATCTTTCCATCAATTCTAAACAAAACCTAAGAACAGCTTTCCTGGATAACAGAATCATCGAGATTTTCAAAATCGATAATCCTTTTGAAAACCCCATGGTCTCCCCGGCAATTATAACTATCCAAAAAACTGAGAAACCTCAGGATTACGATTTGGCTTTTAAGGTAGCAATAAAACAAGACGATTTTCTGTCCCCCGAAGAATACTCTATTAATACCTCGGTTTACAAAAAAACCGCCTTTAATACTTTCTTTCCTCCTAATGAGTTTAATACCAGAGTTTGGAATAAATATGGGATTCAGATCAATCGGATCATTAAATTATATTGGCACATGATAGATAACGCTAGGAGTATAGCAAATAATAAAGCTAGTCTCAATCTATACCGGGACAAATTGAAACCTGGAGATTTAACTCTTTTAGGAATGATCACCGAAGGCGGTCAAGGCTTGGCTACTGCTGATAATGGACGTTTTGTGGGAGTGAAGGAGAATACCAAGGAAGCCTCCCGCATTAAACAGACCAGAGCACAAAAACTCTATGAGGCCGTAAACTACAGGGGTATCTCAGATCTACATATAAGTTCTCTGCAAGATGCTAAGGATATGCTTGCAGGACTTACAGAAATTGAGATCCGCAAGCTCTTTACCGATCTCAAAGCTAAGTATGGTAGAGATATCTTTGGTAGCGGATACTTGTATCAGATCATAGCTGATTCCGAGATCGCGAATCCGGATAAAATGGCCGGTGATGAAATTAAAAATGGTATAGACATTGATAAAGCTCACTATGTTCCCTATGATAAAGGCGATAAAGACGGTAATCGCTGGTATCTGGTAACACCTTACTGCTTAGATTGGTCGAAGGAAACAGTGCAATTTTTGGTTACCCATTCAGGGAAAAAGGGCAAAGGAATGCCTGTCGTAAGAAACAAAGACTTTTACTTCCGTCAAGGTTTTTGCTGGAGTGACATCAATACAGTATACCTAAAATGCAGAATGAAGGGGAAAAGTGTACATGACGTGAAAAGCATGAGCTTATTTACTTTATCAACCGATATACCGGATTGGTTCTTTGTCTGTATTATTAACTCGACCATGATAAGCGAGTATGTGAATGACTTTCTGAACAACACGCAAAGCTTCCAAATTAACGACGCCAGACAACTACCAATAATAATGCCAACTCCTGAACAACTTAAGGAATTTGAGGCAATCTTTAATAACTCATACGCAATAAAGCTAATGCAGTTTAGTGGTGAGATGTCTGATAGCCTGGCTACGAAGAAATTGGCAGAGATACAGCAAGAACTTGATGAATATGTCTTGGAATATTACGGATTAAATTAAATGGACTATCAAAGAAGATGAATCTGGACATACAGATATATTTGACACTAAGGATAGGCTACATCTTGATCTATCAAAGCTTTATATATGGAGGAACACTTGAAATACTCTAAAACAGTTCAAATACTTCTTGACATTATAGCCAGGTGGCTATATATTGTATTTGTGATATGAAAGTCGTATTCGATTCCGAAGAAGAAAGAAAGAAGCTCATAGAGTTCCAAAAGTCCAATCCAGAGCTTTATAAGAAGTATTGCCTGGAGATGTATAAGGTTAAAGAGATGGAATTCGACGAGTTCGATTTTTATCTTCGGGAAGAGCTGGATAAAAGCAACAATAGTAAAGGTATCAAAGAAATTGGAACAGCAGGTAAGTATGAATTCCGGATTCCGCCAAGCGCTCCACATGGAGTGCTTAGAGCTGAATTCACTATAGAAGGTGATTGTTATACCATCTGCATTACACGCATTTGGATCAAGGACCATAAGCCAAACGATAACACCAAAAAGAGGAAGAGCAATGAAGAACCACAAAAGAAAAGATCCTGTAAGAGGAATAGACATGGATAAATATAAAGAGATTGAGTTTGACACTTCATCCGTTCCTCAGTGGGAAATGGATGTGTATCAGATAGTTGCTGATCTGGCAGTTTTTCGGGTAAAGCAAAGAATCACTCAAGAAGAGCTGGCCAAAAGAGTAAATACCACTCAATCAGTAGTAGCCCGTTTTGAGCGGGCCGGACGCATTCCCACAATCGAGTTTATTTATAAGATTGCGGAAGGTCTGGGTGTGGAGCTGGAGCCTCTGAAAATTGATCTGGTGAATCAACTAACGGAAAACGAAGAAGATAAGCAGAATTTTCCCGATGCGGTGTTTGCCAAATGGGAGCAGAATGTTTACCAAATAGTTGCTGATCTTGCAGTTTACCGGGTAAAACAAAGAATAACACAGGCAGAACTGGCTAAAAAGATTAATACCTCCCAATCCGTGATTACCAGATTTGAACGGCTGGGGCGTATTCCGACATTAAAGTTTATCTACAGAATAGCTGAAGGGCTGGGTGTAAAACTGCTGCCGTTTAAGATCAGTACTGAAGATAAGATAATACAACGATCTTGGGGATCGGATATTATTGAAACCATAGGTTCATTTAATGAAACTTGGGATAGTGCTTGTGATCCGTCAGAATATTCTGCGGTATTCTCCGAGGATATTAAACAAATCGTATTGGATGATTATGAATATTCATATGACATTGAAACAAACAAGGGTTCTGTTTCAAAGGTAACAACCGTTCAAGAGGCTGCAAGGAACTCTTCCTGTTGGGATAAAACCACTGATGATGAGAGCGTCGTAAGCTTTGATGCTAATGCATGTGAGGTCACAAACGAGAAGCTCTTGGCAGCATGAAGGAGATATGATGGACAAAAATATGCAACCGGGTATTATGATAAGAGCCATACATCAGGTTAGATGTGCATTTGATAAACAACAGGGAAAGGCATCGAAAATAAAGAATTATTTTGCATTTGATTATGCTTTCGAGCTCGTTTCTGAGAACAAAGGCCAAGCAGAGCTAACTTTAAAGGCAAAAGGCACAAATGCAGATGACAGTACTGAAGTGTACAATTGTGAGATCGTATATATAGGAGTTTTTGAAGTTGTCAAAGGCTCAGCTAATATGCCGCTGGGAGAGTTTTTAGGGACCAATGCGCCTGCGCATCTTTTGCCATATATCAGAGAAAGCCTATCATCTCTCAGTCAAAAAGCTGGATTGCCTGCCATCCTGCTGCCCCCTATAAACATTTTAGCCTTATTATCAGCCAAAATGCCGAAGGCTCCAGATAAAGAAGATTGATAAACAGGCTTTTGCGCAACACAAAATCATGGTTGTTAGAGAAACATTTAATTGAATTAGTGTGTTTTGTTGTTGCCCAAACACTAAACCAAAACTTCATTAACAAACCTGTTGCATATTGATTGATGAGATATTAAAGAATTTAAGTAGTCGCCTAATAATTGTATCAAAACCTTAAGGAACACGCTATGCCAAAAATATGTTGCATTGACCTGAAACAAGAAGATTTGGAATTATTGCAAAACAAGTATGATGATATATACATAGGTACTTTAGGTAAGATCCAAATACTTAAGTACAAAAATCAATATGACAAAATACCACTTCTTCCTGATTATGTTATTCCAAATAACTTGCATGAGTATGATATTATTATAATTGATTTGAATAACCACACTACTGTTGATTATGATGAAACAAGCAAAGATAAGATAAATAGAACGGGGAAAAACAGACCTGTTTTAGTATGCAATAGTGGGCAAAATATATTTGACCCCAGGCCTTTCGCCTCTTATGCCTTGAATGAAAGAATAATGGAAACAAAAAGAGATATGATTATCGTGATATTCTCTTCGAGCGATGATGATGACGAATACTCTATAGCCAATGATGTAAATGACCTATATAACAAATCAAAGGTAACATACTATTTATTTGAATTATTACCCGATATTGTAGCCATAACACACTCTGGAAAGGAAGTAATTGTATGCGAAGAAATAAAAGATAGTCGGATTAATGGCATTTTGTGCAAATATATACCTGATTTTGAGTATAAAAGCGCTTTCAGATTGCCATCAGAATATGATAGTGAATTAAATACAAGAGTTACATCAAAAGAATATCTTCCATTACTCAAATCTACTGACGATAAAACAGTGTCTTACGCTGCTGAATATAATAATAAAATGTATTACATATTCCCCGATAGCACTAGAAAGGGAGAGCTTATTATTGACTTGTTAGATAATTACTTCCCTGCTATTTCCCCTGAGTTATTTCCCGAAAGTACCTTGAATGCATGGCTAGGTAATGAGGCATACTTTGTGCCAAACCATAAAGACTTGGTAAATCATAAAATTAAGTTAGTGCAAGAATATGAAACTAAAATACAGAACGCTGATTATGAAATATCTAATAACTTACAACTCCATTCATGGTTACACGATTTAATAACTAAAGATGGCGATGAATTGAAATCAGCAGTGATTAAGTATCTGGAATATATTCAATTCGATGAAGTAACAGATATGGATGTACAAGGAATTAATGATGAGGATATACAAATTGAATACGGGAAGAAGCTAATCATTACTGAAGTGAAGGGATTAGGCGGAACCTCAACTGATTCTGACATGTTGCAAGTAACTAAACATTTTGGTATTAGAACTCGTGAGCATAAAGATAAAGATGTGTCTTCATTATACATAGTTAATCACAGAAAGCACATGGAACCGTTGAATAGACCATTCGACCCTTTGCATGAAAGACAGATTAAGATGTTGGAGGGATTACCCATAGGCTATGTCACAACATGGCAGTTATTTTTGACGTATAAGTATATTAAAGAAGATGTGTTCTCAAAGTCAGATATAAGAGAACAGATTACTAATCATTCGTTCATTACTTTTAAGCCTCTTGAAAATTATCAAGAATTCGGAGTTAGTAAAGTTTACAAGGATAGGACTGTAGCAAGCATAGATATTGTTGATTTTGAAGTGTCTATTGGACAAGATATTGTCATTTTCAATGATCATTTTATTATGGATAAAGCAAGAATAATATCGATTCAAAAAGGTAACAATCAAGTTGAAACTATATCAAATGGGAAAATTGGTATTGTATGTGGATTACCTTTTACAGAAGGTAAATCTATATTCTTAAGAAAGGCTTAGTTCATTTCTTCTATATCCTATATATTAGCTTTCGTCCTCCGGACTCATTGTTGCAATTTGCCATTCCCCAGCAGTCACCTGCTCGGCTAAGCCAATAAACGGTTGTCGCGCTTCGCACTTTAGTGGCCACAGGGCTATCTCAAATTTCTACTGCAATGTACAGGGCTCTGTGCAAGGCAGCAGGGACAATCGGCTAAGATTTGACAGGCCATGCTATCGGATATATCGTCCCTACAGGACTCAGACTGTGGGTGTTGCAGCGTTTTCTATCTGAACCTCCGTGCCTACAGCACTCTTTGGGGTATTTGTTGTTGGATTGCTATCTGAAAGCAGGGCTTTCACGCACTGGCTGAAGCAGGTGCTACGGCTGCTCCTTGGAGAGCATAGCTTTATAGTAAGCCACTTTCTCAGAATTACCCATCTTCTCATAGCTCTCTATCAGATTATTGAGGGTGATGATCGTATTGGGATGCTGAGGACCCAGCAAAGTATCACAGATCTGTAAAGCCTTTAGAAACAGGGGTTCGGTTTCAGCATACTTGCCTTGCGCCTTGTACACGGTGGCCAGATTGTTCAGCGCAGTTGCCGTTTCCAGGTACCGGTCACCCAAGACATCTTCCCTGATCTGCAGCGAACGCAGAAACAAGGGTTCGGCCTGGGCATAATGCCCTTGAGCATAGTACAAGCCAGCCAGATTCCCCAAGGAAGTTGCGGTATCGGGATGCTGAGTACCCAGGACCTGTTCATTGATCTTAAGTGCCTGCAGATATATGGTTTCGGCCTCACTATACTTGCCCTGGGCCTTATACAAATGCGCCAGATTGTTCAGCGTAGTTGCCAGATCGGGATGTTCTGCCCCCAAAGTCTGCTGGATGATCTGTAGCGCTTGCAGGTATAAGGGCTCAGCCTGGGCATATTTGTTTTGAGCTTTGTACAAATCGGCCAGATGGTGCAATGAAACTGCCGTATCAGGATGCCGGTCACCCAAAGCCTGCTCCATGATCCTATGTGCCTGTAGCAGCAAGGGCTCAGCTTCGGCATACCGGCCTTGGGCCCAGTACAAATTTGCCAGATTTCCCAGCGAATAGGCCGTATTAGGATGCTCTGCACCCAGGATCTGCTCCTTGATTTTGAGCGCGCGCAGATGCAGGGGTTCGGCCTTATCGTACCGGCCTTGAGCTTGATAAAATACTGCCAGATTATTGAGAGTGGTCGCCGTGTCTGGATGCTCCGTGCCCAAAACCAGCTCCCTGATCTGAAGTGCCTGCAAATACAAGGGTTCTGCTTTAGCATACTGGCCTTGAGCTTGATACAGGTTCGCCAGATTGTTTAGCGTTTCTGCTGTATCCGGATGCTCAGCACCCAGGACGCTCTCTCTGATCTGAAGTGCTTTGCCCAGATAGTGATAGGCCTGGACGAAGTCATATTTATCATAGAACCAGCATCCGGCTTGATCATAATAGGATGCAGCTCGTTCTGCCATCCCGGCCCGGTCAAAATGCAGAGCAATCTCCTCAGCATTCTCCTCCAGACGGTCCTGATAGACGATCTCCATGGCTTCACCTGCCAATTGATGCAGATGTTTCAGCTTGGTGCTCAGCATGCTTTGATAGCTGATGTCCTTGATCAGGATATGACTGAAGATATAGCGCAGTTCGCGGATTTCCTTCCAGATCAGATTTTCCTTGCCAGTTTCGAGCTCGGTTTTCAGATCTGCCTTCAGCATTTGGGAGAGGATGCTCACGTCAAATTCCAGGCCCAGGACGCTGGCGCCATAGAGGCAGTCCTTCACGCTTTGGCTGAGGCGATCGATGCGGCTGCTGATGATATCGCTGATGCTGAAGGTGCTGATGTGCCCCAACTCCTTGACGATTTTGCCTTTGTCGTTCAAGCTGCCAGTCTCCAAAAGATAGGAGGCCAATTGTTCTATGAAAAGGGGATTGCCCATGGAACGGGTAAAGATCAGCTCGCTGGTCTCTTCGGGAACTTCGGACAGGCGCATGATGCTTTTTGTGAGGGCGCGGCTGCCATCAGCATCCAGAGAATCCAGATCCAGATCGAGGCGCCGGTGTTTGGAAAGACCCAGTTCCACTTTGCTGCCATCGCTCTGAAAACGGCAGGGGCAGACGATGAGCAAGGGACGGATCTCTGCCGCACTGAGGGCCTGAAAGTAGTCCCGGCTTTGCTCATCCAGCCACTGGCCGTCATCCAGATGGATCAAAACCGGCTTAATTTGCGCGAGTTTGCGGATAAAATAAACCCAGGCCGCCCTAAGCTGAGCAGGTCTTTGTTCTGCCGGCAGGATGCTCCAGATAGAGCCCTCCCAGTCATAGCCCAATAGAGAGGCAATGACGGATTCGATGCGCTGCATTTCGGCATCTTGGGGATAGATCTGGCTCCACAGCGCCCGGAACATCGCAATGCCAGCAGCCTCGGGCATCACAGGGTTATAGTAGAAATGGGCGCGGACAATTTGCTTGATGGCCTCAAGGGACTTTTTGAGGATAAGATCGCAATTGAGCTGATACCGGTAGCAGACCTGGCCTGGCCCTGAATCCGGCTGGCCATAAGGCGCCAGGGCTTCTGAGACCAAACGACTCTTGCCGATGCCAGCATCGCCATTGACGTAGATAATCACATTCTCTGAAGAGGCCAAAGCCTGATCGATTTGAGCTCTTATTTGCGCAATTTCGGCTGCCCTGCCCACAAAAGGACTGGCCTCCTGCGTCTGGGTTTGTACGGGGCGTTTGAGCCGGTAATAGCGGATGGGCTGGGCTATACCCTTTAGATTCAGGGAGCCCAGATAGGCAAAATCAAAGACGGAAAGCAGCTCTTGCCAGAGATAGGAATCCGCCAAAACCTCTCCAGGTCTGGCTTTGCTCATGAGGCGCGAAGCCAGATTCACCGGAGATCCCAAAGCGGTATATTCCCGTACCTTGCCACTACCAGCGAAGGAAGCGATCACAGAACCGCAACTGAGCCCCAGAGCAAGCTGCGGGATATCCTCCACTGCTTCCAGGGCAAAATTGCAGATGCGCTCCAAAGTGCGATCTTCGCTGCGAGGTATGCCAAAAAGGATCAGCGCCACGAGGCCTTTGTCCGTGGCATCATATTTATTGATGAAGCCGCCATATTTATCGGCCAAAACCTGTAAATGGGTGACTGCCGCTTCTCTTTCTGCACTGGGGATGCCTTCCAGATTCGCAAAGCAAAAGGCAGCCGAGCGGATTTCAGGCTGGAAGCTCTCATTATGGTATTTGGGATTCAGGAAAAGATCAAGGGCAGGAAGGTGGCCAGGGCTGTCACTGGTCTTTGCTTTGCTTGAGGGACCTTGGACGGGGAGCTGCAGTCTGTCTTCCAGCCAAGTTGCAGAGGGGAGAAAGCCTTGCGGCTGGCTGGGGATAAATATCTCAGTGGCTATCTGCTTAACGGCCTCAGCAGAAAAGATGAGCTCCTCTTTCTGTTCGGAGAGTTCTGCCAGGGCTTTTAGCGGCTGGCCATAGAAGACGTATTCGTTTTGCAGGTCATTGGCATAAATCTGCCAGAAGATCTCTCCATAAGTAACTGTCTGCCGGACGGTAAGCGCAAAATCACCTGTAGAACAATGATAAACGCCCAGCTCCCGAAAGTATCTGATGATCTCCAGTCCGGCTTCAAGAGCCCGGTCCTGGTCGCGATCTGCTTCGCTGCCATCCGGGAAAACGGCGCAAAAAGCATCTCCAGCAAAGAGCGTGACGAAGCCGCCATAACGCTCTACAAGCTGGATCGGCTCTTTGAAGACAAAATCCAGAAATATGCTCAACTCTTCGGCACCCTGTTTGCCGTGCTTCTGAAACTCTGTGCTGATGGGCGTAAAATCTGCAATATCAAAGAGCAGAGCGAAGCCTGTGAAGCCACCTGCAAGCTCTTGCTTTGCTTGCCTTTGTAAAATGAACTCTGGTACGTAGCGAATCATAATCTCTCCCGGAGGTGTTGATCTTGAAACACAAAGCAGTTCCTGAGCTTCGGGCTGGTAAGGAACACTATTTATTCCAAGTTCTGGGTCTCTGCATCAGCAGATTCATCCTATTCACGATATATCTGCTGATGCTTTTGAGGTCAAGAATTATCTTTTTTATGAAGGGTGGGTGATGGAGGTTTAGAAAGTTGAGAGGGTTTAGGGGGTTTAGAGGGTTTAGGGGGTTCAAAGTGCCTAATCTAACTATATATATACGTTTATTTTAGCGGCATTTTGGACTTCAAAAATCATGGCTTTCACGGTTACCTTAGCGGCATTTTGGACTTCAAGCGGCAATGGCAATGGGATACGTTGCAGACGGCTGTTGAAGTCCATTCCGGCCTGTTATTAACGCTAAAGTTGATATAATCGAAGCTGTGAGTCTTGGAGTTCAAGGTGCCTAAGCTAACTATCAACTTACCATGAGCTTAGCGGCACTTTGGACTTCAAGCGACAATAGCAATGGGAAACCTTGTCGACGGCTGTTGAAGTCCATTCCGGCCTGTTATTAACGCTAACACTGAAATAATCGAAGCTGTGAGTCTTGGAGTTCAAGGTGCCTAAGCTAACTATCAACTTACCATGAGCTTAGCGGCACTTTGGACTTCAAGCGACAATAGCAATGGGAAACCTTGTCGACGGCTGTTGAAGTCCATTCCGGCCTGTTATTAACGCTAAAGTTGAAATAATCGAAGCCGGATTGAACTCCAACGCCTTTCATAATCCGTAGCGAAAATGTGTTTTCAGTCAAGTTAGATAGCATACATCAGTCACACAGTGGTTTGAGTCCTGTAAGGACGACATATTTTGGGTTGATCAAGTTGAGAGATTCGAGAAGGTTTAGCTCCCCTAAGCCTTGAAAGAATCCAAGTGCTGGTTTTTCTATCATCACGCCCCGATCTGCAGCCTATCAAAGACTATTTCCTGACCCTTTTTACTGGGTAAAACCTGACAATAAACGGCAGAGTTCCAGCCGGTCCGGGTCCAAATCCTGTCTTCCGTAAGCATCTAAAAAGGCATCCTTATAGATAGCGGTTTTAAGATTGTATTGCAAAGTCCAGATACCCCAAAACAAGTCGTAATGCCTATCGCCGACCCCACCTGTGCCCAGATCTATAAAACCGGTCAGGCAAAAATCCTGCATGATGATATTGGGTAGGCAGTAATCTCCATGAATTATGACATCCGCAAGCCCTGAGTCTTTGAGTGCCATCAAGCGCTCGGCTGCCGCTTTGATATCCTCTTTGATGATAGCTTTGTCCGCATAGCCACGCAAGATATTCCTTTCACTTTGGGCAAGCATTTCTGCCAGGCGAGAAGGAAACGGACAGTCCAGGATCGGCAGGCTATGGATAATCCTGAGCGAGGCGCCGAATACTTCTGCTAATTTTACCGGATGCTGCAGGTATCGTTCCGCTATGCCATCTTCGCCCTCCAAAGCTGCGGAAAGCAGATAATCTCTGCCTTGCTCGCTGATATAATCCAAAACTGCCGGAGCAAGATTGTGGCTGTGCATGAAGCTCATCATCTTCATCTCACGGGAGAGCGTACCCTGCCTGCTTATTTTCAGGAAAGCCCGTTGGGGCCCGTCTATATATATGGTCTGCGCTGCCTCAGAGCAACTGCTGTCATAGAGCCTGGCCTGGTTCCAGTAAGGCCTGAGTGCTGCAGGAAACGAATCCTGATTGATGATAATTTCCGTTTTCTTCATGCCTTGAGTTAAGCTGAGAGATTGGGCCATTTGTCAAGCTTTCATTGCATTCAGGCATCCCCCCAAAAAACTAATGGTCACAGGGATGGGAAGGATTAAATCCGTGTGACTATTCAATAAACTACAGCACCCAGTACTGCCCATATAAAAATGGAGATGCCCATTTTGCGCATATATGCATGGAAAAACGAAAGCGGAGACCTATGGCATTGCAGGTCTCCGCTATATTTCTTGTCTTTAAACTGTTATTATTTCAAAAGCGCCGCTTTCTTAACAAAGCTGTCTTTTCCGGCATTCATACGAATGTAATAAATACCAGTCGCGCAATCATCTGCATTCTCGTCAAGACCATTCCAGATCAGCTTCCAATTTCCAGCAGCCTTTTGGCCTTCAGTGATTTGACGAACAATCTGTCCGCGGGAATTGTAAATCACGAAGCTGACATCGGCATCTTTAGCAAGGCCGTAAGCGATGGTGGTGCTGGGATTAAAAGGATTGGGATAAACGGAGCTTAAGCCGCTGATCAATGGTATTTCGGGAGTATCCTGATGGGCGTTGGAGTTATAAAGAACCGTGTTTGGGCCATAATAATCCACGCTGCCATCCATATTATGCACGCTCAGCCAGTAATAATAAGTGCCGGAATCATAGAGCTCGGCATCCACAAATTCATAATTTTGCAGTTCACCGGTATTACTGGGGGCGATCAAAGGGCTCACGATGATGGCATCCGCAAGCTTATCGGAAATTCCCCGATAGATGTAAAAGCCGCTCACGCCAGTTTCGGACTGGGTGGTCCACTGCAGGCGCACAAAGAGATCGGCGGTAAGGACTGCAGTAAAGGAAGAAAGTTCTACGGGGAGGGTAGGGTTTCCATCTGCCCAGTCTGTGCCATCGAGTAAGGCTCCATCTATGCCACTTGCAGAGCTGTCAAAAGCAGTTGTTCCGGAGCCTTCATTGAATTTCCAATACCCTATTAAACTGATGGGATAGGGCGCAGGAAGTTCGCGATTCATATCTGCCTGAATTTCAGCAATTGTGCGAGCATATTTCCAAATGCGGAATTCGTCCATTAATCCTACATAAGGCAGCTTCGAATTCTCAACTTGTCTGCCAAATGCGTCCACATTTGGATAGGCCGAAAATGTCCCGCTTACATAAGCTGTATTAGCAAATGTCGGGCTGTTGTTTTGTGCTGCTGGGGTAGCATTCCCATCAATGTATATGCGAATATATTTATCTCCGGAAGCGTAGCTTACCACAACAGCAATATGGTACCATTCTTCGGCAACAATAGCTCCTGCGACAGTATTAGCAGTAATAGAATTTGGGGAAGCCTCCCAGTTCCTACTCCTTGCAATGGCAGATAAGCTTCCATCTGCTTCAATATCCAGAGCAAATGCAGAGCTATGCCCATCAGCTAATATATTGAAAATTCTGGACAGAGAAGAAGTACTTGCTGGCTTGACCCATCCTTCAAAAGTCAGGCCTGATGCTCCACTAAAAAGTTGATTGTATTGATTGAGACCAAGTGATATATAATCATTGGGAGTTCCCGGATTAAAACGGACTGCATTATTCGCCGCAAAGCATGATGTCGCTGCTACTGCAAGTAGCATAATGATAAGTAAGATCTGTTTATGTTTCATAATTTCCTCCTATAAAACACGGTATAACCGTTAATAAATTGATCAAGATTAAGACGATTGAACGTCATAGAACTGAGTATACAATAATCAGCTTGATTCTGCTGTCAAGGACAATTTGGGGAGCTTGAGAAAATGGAGGGGGAGGAGACTGTTCAATTCCTCTCCCCAAGTCACGCCACTTTCTTATGCACTTTAAGGCGAATAAGTGGCCAAAGCCTATTATATTCCGGATTATCCAGGCATCATACCTGCGAAGCGAGAACAGGACGCTATTTTAGACAAGTCCTGAATATGTGGGTTGTAGGGGTTTTGGGCGAAAACCCAAGTCCTGCATATGAATGATGATGATGATAGAACACAGATCGGGCGGTTCGTGTGAGTCTTGGTGTTCAAAGTGCCTAAGATAACTATCAATTTACCATAAGCTTAGCGGCACTTTGGACTTCAAGCGGCAAAGAGAGTCTTTTTCATCCTGCGTTTTTCATCCTGCGGATAAACCAGCATTCTGGGCTGCTTTCTGCTTTGGGAAGCTTAATCACCCCTTCATCTACCCTTAATCAAGCGTTAACAATTAACGCTTGATTAAGGGTAGATGAAGGGGTGATTAATGCCTTGGAGAGAGGGAGAAGGGATCAAATACATTGGTATTTCCTATCTAATATCTAATTATCTTGGAGAGTAAGCCTTTTAACTATACAGGCAAAACCCTTGAAAATAGTGAATAGGAGCATGAAGAAAGAGCAGCTCTGCCCGCTCCGCAGGAACGGCGTCCTGCGCTACGATAAAACGCTAAAACGCTAAAACGCTAAAACCTCTTTTAATCCAATCTATCCAGCCCATCCACCCGATCTGTATTCTATGCCAAAAACTATGCAGTAGATAGTCAGCAGAGCTTTCGCAGGACCGGCGTCCTGCGCTACGAACGGCATCCCGTGCTACAGCGGTTTACATTGACAAAAACAGCCCCTTCAAAATGCTGGAACAAATAGTATTTAAAGGCAGTAATCAATGAGAAAATATATAGTATCCATCCTGGGACGGCCCAATGTGGGCAAATCGACTTTATTCAACCGGCTCTGTCGCAAGCGTGTAGCCATAGTTGATTTTGAAGCAGGCATTACGCGCGACCGCAAGTATGAAGATGTAGAGTGGAATGGCAAGATCTTCAAGATCGTAGATACGGGTGGCATCGTGTATAGCAGCGATGAGCCCATGGACAAAATGATCATGCATCAGGCACTTCTGGCTGTGGATGAAAGTGATGTGATCATATTCATGGTAGATGCACAGACCGGGACTACAGACTATGATCAAGCCATCGCCAAGATCCTCTTTCCGCATAGAGACAAGGTGTTTCTGGTGGCAAACAAAGCCGATAGCGAAAAGCTTGAATGGGAAGTGTATGACTTTATGCAGCTTGGCTTTGGGGATGCTTTCCCGATTTCGGCCTCACATGGCAGAAATACCGGAGACTTCCTGGATGCACTGGTCAAGATGATGCCGGATACTCTGGATGCAAATTATGACGAAAAAGAAGAAGATACGACCACGCGCATTGCTGTGGTAGGCAAGCCCAACGTGGGAAAATCTTCTATTGTCAATGCACTCTTGGGGGATGAAAAACTGATCGTTACCGATATCCCGGGTACCACGCGGGACAGCATAGACAGCGTATTTCGCTATCATGGTAAGGAATACATTTTGATAGACACCGCAGGTCTGAGGCGCAAAGCCAAGGTGACTTACGGAGTGGAATATTTCAGCACGATGCGCACCATTGAGGCTGTGGATAGAAGCGACATCGTGATTTTGGTGCTGGCAGCGGATGAACCGATCTCCACCCAGGATTTGAAGATTGCCTCCTATGCGCAGCGCAAGACCAAAGACCTGCTCATCGTCTATAACAAATGGGACCTGGTGGAAAAAGAGACTGGAACCACCAAAGAATTCATTACAGACCTGCATGAAGAGATGTCTTTTGTGCAATTCGCACCGGTGATCTTCATCTCGGCTTTGACCCATCAACGCATACACAGACTGATGGAAAACGTGGTGCAGATCGAAGAAGAGAGCAAAAAGCGCATTCCCACCTCCGAGCTGAACCGCTTTATGGAAACCGTGATCGCGCGCAGGCCACCCACCCATCCCACCGGCAAGCATGTGAAGATCTTTTACATCACCCAAGTCGCGGTACAGCCGCCCATCTTCATCTTTTTCTGCAATGCCCCCGGCCTGATCACCGATAACTATCGTAAATTCCTGCACAATCAATTGCGGGAAGTATTTAAGTTTACCGGAGTGTCCATCAAACTGATTTTCAAAGGCAGAGACAAAGAGGAAGACGAGAGATAATGGATCCCAAATATTGGATGCCCATAGTAGCCTACCTTCTGGGCAGTATCCCAGTGGGCTGGATAGTAGCCAGACTCTTTTACAAGAAAGACATACGCAGTGAAGGCAGCGGCAATATCGGCGCGACCAATGCCCTGAGGATCTTCGGCACCACAGTGGGCGTTACCGTGCTGGTGCTGGATATGCTAAAAGGAGCACTTGCAGTGCTTTGGGCCCGGCAATTCTTTCCAGCGGCGCATGCTTTGATCCCCATCTGCGGCCTTTTGGCCATTTTGGGACACGTCTTCCCCATCTGGTTAAAATTCAAAGGCGGCAAAGGCGTGGCCACAGCCGGAGGAGTATTTCTGGCGCTGTCCCCTCTCAGCCTGCTTTTTGCGCTCATCAGCTTTGTGCTGGTGGTGGCAAAAACCCGCTATGTCTCTCTGGGCTCGATAGTAGGAGCTTGTGTCTTTGGCCTCAGCATCTTAGTCTTACAGATCATGGATTCCACGATTAATTGGGCCTTGCTGGTTTTGACCGTCCTTGTGGTCCTGATGATCATCATAAAACATAAACAAAACATCCGGCGACTGATGCAAGGCCAGGAAAATAAAATCAATTTTACAAAAAAAGGAAGATCCTGATGTGTGGAATACTTGGTGTGTTCGGCAATCCCAATGCGGCCAGACTGACTTCTTTGGGGCTATTTGCGATCCAGCATAGAGGGCAGGAAAGCTGTGGGATGGCGGTAACTGATGGCAAGGTGATCCGTCTGCGCAAAAAGATGGGCCTCATCAAAGAAGTCTTTACAGAAGCTGAATTGGACCAGCTTCCCGGAAGCATCGCTATCGGACATGTGCGCTATCCCACCAAAGGCTCGGCCACAGAGTTCAACACCCAGCCGCATTTGGTGGAAACTCTGGCAGGGCCTACATACGCTCTGGCCTCCAATGGTGACATCGTGAATTATCATGCGATGCGCCGCTTTTTGGAAGAAAACAACGTTTATTTCAA